>JABXKR010000086.1 GCA_013619145.1 Psychromonas sp.
ACATTATATTATTTATTGATTGAACTGACGGTAAATAATATATTAGAGGTTACTAATGAATGTGCTGATGCTGTTACTGCGCGGTATCAATTTGAACAATATAAAGCAGCGTTAGCATGGAATATAAGATGTTTAAGTATACGGATGAATTCAGTGCTAACTTAGGCGCTGTTTAATAACAATGGGCACTTTATAGAATCATTCGCTTTGTTATCCTGTATTGCTCTACGCCCATGCTGTCGTCGTAAAAAAAACAGTGATCTCTTTGCAGTTGTTTTATTGCAGATACTATACTTGTTTAGATATTTACATTAATGGATTTATCAAATATGAAACAGCTTCCTCACTACATACTACTTATTGTTTCCCTTGTTTTTAATTTATCTTTTTCTAATCAATTATTGGCAGCGCCCAAAATAATCTTTTGGAATGGTCATCAACATGCTGATTATATCGTTAAGCTGGTTGATGAATTTCAAAAGTTACACGGTATTGAGGTAGAGCTGCATCAATTTCTTTCCCCGCAACTGAGGGACGAGGTGTTAACGCAAGCCAGAACCAATCAGTTACCAGACTTACTCTATATTCCCGGTGATTTTGTCGGGCTTTATCAAGAGATTAATCTTACACCCGTGCCCGCTGGCTGGATGTCTGACGAGCTTGATCTTAGGGTGAGAGATGCGGGGAAAGTTGATGGTAACTATTATGGTGTTCCGTTATTTCAGGGAAATCATCTTATGTTGCTTTACAATCGTACACTGGTAAAAAAACCGATCGCGACTTGGGAAGAATTAAAATCTCAGATGAAAGAATTTCCGGCTGATATGCAATATCCGATCACCTGGAATTATAGGGAGATGTATTGGTTGATTCCATTTATGTCGGCATTTGAATCTTGGCCATTAGATGGTGACAAGATCACGCTTGATACGCCGCAAATGGAGCAAGCATTAACTTTCTATAAAACTTTAGCTGATGATCGGCTGGTGGATACTGAGTGTGATCATGACTGCAGTGTCGCTCGTTTTAAAGCCGGAAAGTCGGCTTATATGATAAATGGTGATTGGGTTATTCGGGATCTGGAAAAGGAGATGGGGGATAAACTTGGAATAGCAATGTTACCTATGATAGCGGCTAAACCTATGATCCCTATGTTTAGTGGTTATGTTTTAGCGTATCCAAATTTATCTGAAAATAGCATTAAATTTGAGATGCTTAAGAAATTTACTCAATTTTCTCAGAGCAAACTGGCCCAAGAGATAATACAGAATCAAGGCGGATTGATCTCCGTTAATAATGAAGTTTTGGCACAAGATACAACAGAAAAAAGTGAAAATAATAAAGCTGTGATAAAACAGATGCGTTCAACTCAGAATATGCCGACAAGTCCTAATATGACTATCGCATGGTCTGCAATGGCCAAAGGTTTTTCCCGTTTTATGGATCACAATTACAGTGTTAAAAAAACAGTTCAGCTGATGCAGCGAGTGGCAGAACGGGAACTGAAACGTCGCAAAAGGGTGTCTAATACCACCGACAAATAAATATCTATCTACAAGCTAACTGATATCGATACTGGGGGATTGCTTTGCGTTTACGAACCTTAAGTTTTATTTTATTAACAACCATTGCACTGATTCCAAGTTTGATACTTTCGGGGGTTATTTACCAAAAAGTCTATCAGCAGGTTGAAATGGGCATTGAGCAGAAATTAGGGCGAGTTGCGAAGCAGATTAATAGCGATGTATTACATCAGGTTGAATTATTAGCAACGGGCCTTAATCTTTTATCTGAGCAGAAACTGATGCGCTTAGGTATTGATAATTTACTCTACTCAGGACAAGTATTGAGCGCATTAAACCATTTTGGTAAGAGCAACCCATTAATTGAATCGCTCTATCTGATCTCCGAAGATGGTTTTGTGGTGGAATCTTATGCTGGCAATATTTTGGCTTTAGAAGAGTCTAATCTTATTAAACTTGAGTATGATAGCAAATCAGTAAGCTACTCTAGTAAACCTGCAATGCAGCAGTTTATGGTCAGCCCTTGGGTCGAACATTTTGAAAACCCCAATTTACTTGAAAAAGAAAATGAATCTCACGGTATCGCATTTATTGTTCCTGTGTCTTCTGCCATAAAGTTAAACTCCATTGAGGTACACGGTTATTTGCTTGCAATTATGCCTGTCTCCAAAATAGTAGAGTTAGCCGATCAAGTAAAAACAGCTCAGGAGAAGGTTAATTTTTCTTTACAAGGAAATGTTATTGATGGCGAAGCCATTAGTGACGATGAGCCGTCCGTTATTAAAAGCAGCCGAATTGCTTTTAGCAGTGCTAAATTTAGAAATATATTATGGTTAGATCTGAATGTCGCACAATCTAATCAAGCGATGGCAGCAAGTATTCACCATGTTATGTCACCAGTACTGACTGCTGGAGCTGTTATTTTGCTGGCTTTGATTTTGATTGCGATTGTTATAGCGCATTTTTTCTCTCGGGGATTTAACCAGTTAAATACACTTATTCATGGATTTGAGCTTGGCAAAACAGTTCTTCCCAAACCATTTTTTATTTTTGAATTAAAGGATGTAAATGGCAAAATACTTTTTTCCAGACCATTTTTTATCGTGGAATTTAAGGATGTAAATAATCTGTTATGCCGTCTGCAAAAAACCATAAATCAGCAGATGCGTATCTTGGAGGATAAAAATAGTGAGTTGGTCAAAGTAAATTTGTTGCGGGAAAAATATTTGACCGAAGTTCGAGAATTAAACTCAGGGCTTGAGCAACAGGTGGAGTTACGCACAAGTGAGTTAGAGAAAACCCTGAGTAAAGTGGAGCACAGCCATTTTGTATTTGAACAATTAATTCAGTTCCGACGACTGCTGGAGTCTTGTCGCGGTAACAGAGCTGTTGCTAAAACGATATTTGAAAGTATTGACACCTGCTTACCAGATGTGTCGATTGCATTGTTTCTTCCTGAGCAACTTAAACACCGAAGCATATCCAGCTGTCAGAATATGAACGATTTAGACTTTGCTGCTATTAACGAGCAACTTTCTTGTTGTGATAATAAGCAAGTAGGGGCTAAGCAGATAAGCGTTGCTGACACAGCGTTGCATGTTACTAGCTTTAGTGTTGGTACTGACCAGTATGGTTGGTTGATTATAAACAACCAAGGCTTTCAATCTGAAAAAAACAGCTGGTTAACGCTGTTTCTAACCGAGATTAGCAGTTATTTAGTGATGCGCTCATTAAATGAAAATTTAGATATGCTAGCGAGCACCGATTCATTAACCGGTTTAAAAAACCGTCAAGCATTTGATCAGTTATTGTCTAAGCTGGAAATACAAGCCGATTCAGAAGTTGGTTTGTATGTTATTGATGTTAATGGTTTAAAAGAGGTCAATGATAAACAAGGTCACGAACAAGGTGATGCTTTAATTAAAGAGGCTGCGAAATTACTGAATAAATGTACGCAAGATATTAGCAAACAGGTTTTCCGTATCGGCGGAGATGAATTTGCAATTATACTTAGCGAAGATAAGCTGAATCATGTAGATAAACTGACAGGTAATTTAGTTCAACAGCAGCTTATTGCTCGTGGCAACAAGTCGACTGTAAACTTCGCATTTGGTTATGCATCAACTGCTGAATGCTCCTTTGCAATGCTTTATAAAGCTGCCGATAGTAAAATGTATATCAACAAAGCAAATTATTACCGAAGAAGAAAGGGGGATCGGAGAAGCTCTAGTTAATAGCACTGTATCGCTATTTGGATATGTACACAAATTGGTTTATCAGTTTGCTTTGAGCTGATAACTCTGTAGCCATCGCAAGTTGATTAATTAAGTTGTTAGTCTGAGATGTGCAGCTCTGCATCGTTTCCGTTCTAAGCGAGAGGTTATTCATGCATCTTGATGTGGCTTGGGTATAGCCTTATTTCATTAGGGAAAATTTCACCATCCACAAAAAAGGCGCTTAAAAGCGCCTTTTTCTATTAAGTTATTAGTTGATTATAGATTTTGTAAAATCGCATCAACTGATGCTTTAGCATCACCTAATAACATTTCAGAGTTCTCTTTAAAGAACAGTGGGTTTTGAACACCTGCGTAACCTGCACCCATTGAACGTTTAAAGACAACAACTTTTTCTGCTTCCCAAACACTCAGCACCGGCATGCCTGAAATTGGCGTGCCCGGCTCGTTAGCTGCCGGGTTAACCGTATCATTTGCGCCAATAACTAAAACAACATCAGTATCACTAAGATCATCGTTGATCTCATCCATCTCTAATACGATATCGTAAGGCACTTTAGCTTCTGCTAACAGTACGTTCATATGACCCGGAAGTCGTCCGGCAACAGGGTGGATACCGAAACGTACATTTTTACCTTTAGCGCGCAGACGCTTAGTAAGTTCTGCAACAGGGTATTGAGCCTGTGCTACAGCCATACCGTAACCTGGAACAATAACTACATTTTTAGCAGTGGCTAATGAATCTGCAACTTCTTGAGCGCTGGTTTCAAAGTGTGTGCCGTAGTCCTGATCGTCATTTTGTGCTGTAGCTTCATTACCAAAGCCACCTAAAATAACACTGATAAATGAGCGGTTCATCGCTTTACACATAATGTAAGAGAGGATAGCACCGCTTGAACCTACCAATGCACCGATAATGATTAATAGATCATTTGATAACATGAAACCTGTTGCAGCTGCCGCCCAACCTGAGTAAGAGTTAAGCATTGAAACAACAACTGGCATATCTGCACCACCAATTGAAGCCACTAAATGCCAACCAAATGCTAATGCAATAATGGTCATAAGTATCAGTGCCGTTAAGCCCCAACCACCGCTAATAAAACCAACCAGCAGCAGCACTGATGAAGTGATAGCTGCAATGTTTATCCAGTTTTTACCCGGCAGAGAAAGGGCTGCACTGTTAACGCGACCACTTAATTTCCCAAAAGCAACAATAGAGCCTGTAAAAGTAACTGCACCGATAAAGATACCTAAGAACACTTCTACGTTATGAATCGTTTTGGCCGCACCCAATAAAATATCATGGTCAAGGTAAGAGTTAAAGCCGATAACTGTTGCCGCTAAACCAACAAAACTATGTAAGATAGCAATAAGTTCCGGCATTGATGTCATTTCAACTGTCGTGGCTAAACGAATACCGATAGCTGCACCAATAACCATTAAAACAGCAACTAAAGTGTAACTCCAAGCTCCAGCATCCCCTGCATTTACCATTGCGCCAATCGTTGCAATAATCGCAATGGTCATGCCGATAATACCGAAAACGTTACCCTGTTTTGCTGTTTCTTGACTGCTTAAGCCACTTAAGCTGGCAATAAATAAAAGTGCTGCGATGATATATGCAGCTGTGATTAATCCTTCTGACATGATTATTTATCCTTTTGGAACATTTTCAACATACGGTGTGTCACGGTAAATCCGCCGACAATATTGATGGTTGCGATAAGAATGGCAAGTAGAGCGAATGTATTAACATACCAGTAGTCACTGCCAACTTGTAATAATGCACCAACAATAATGATACTGCTGATTGCGTTAGTAACACTCATAAGCGGAGTGTGCAGTGAATGAGCAACATTCCAAACTACGCCGTAACCAACGATACATGCCAGCATAAATACCGTGAAATGCGCTAGGAAGTCAGTTGGTGCAACACTTGCTAACCAGCCAAACAGGCCGGCAGCTACAATGGCAGCAACAGGTTTAATCCATTTATTCGGAGCTTTCTCTTCAACAACGACAGCTGCTTTTTCTTCTGCTGGTTTAGCTGCAGGTTGTGCACTGACATTAATTGCTGGTGGTGGCCAAGAGATTTCACCCTCTTTAACAACCGTTGCACCGCGGATAACTTCATCTTCAAAATCAATATCGATTTGACCGTCTTTGTTTTTACAAAGCAGCTTCATTAAGTTAACAAGGTTGGTTGAGTAAAGTTGGCTTGATTGTGTTGGTAAACGGCTTGGCAGGTCGGTATAACCAATGATTTTTACACCATTCTCAGTATGGAAAATTTCATCTTTAACCGTTAATGCCGCGTTACCGCCAGCCGCTGCTGCTAAATCAACAATCACGCTGCCAGATTTCATTGATGCAATCATTGCTTCAGAAATGATTTTAGGAGCTGGTTTACCTGGGATAAGAGCAGTGGTGATAATGATATCAACATCTTTTGCCTGCTCTGCCATCATTTCAGCTTGCGCCGCTTGATAACCTTCACTCATGGTTTTAGCGTAACCGTCTGTACTTACTGCAGTGTCCTCGACGTAATTAACCTCAAGAAATTCTGCACCCATACTTTCGATCTGTTCTTTTACTTCAGGACGAGTATCAAATGCACGAACAATGGCACCTAAACTACCAGCCGCACCAAGAGCGGAAAGACCAGCAACACCTGCGCCGATAATCAGTACTTTTGCTGGCGGCACTTTACCTGCAGCTGTGATTTGCCCGGTAAAGAAACGCCCAAATTGATTTGCAGCTTCGATAACAGCACGGTAACCGGCGATATTTGCCATTGAACTTAATGCATCAAGTGCTTGTGCACGAGAAGTACGCGGCACAGAGTCCATTGCGATAACGCTGATTTTTTTAGCGGTTAGCTTTTCCAGTAATTCTGGATTTTGCGCTGGCCAAATGAAACTTACTAAGGTTGCCCCTTCTTTCATCTGTCCAATTTCATTATCAGTAGGCGCATTAACTTTAAAGATAATATCTGACTGCCATACAAGTTCATTGTCAGTGCCAATTTCGGCACCTGAATCCTGGTAAGCTTGATCAGAAAAGCTAGCTGCCGTTCCTGCGTTTGTTTCTACAAGAAAAGTGAAACCTTGTTTAATCAGTAACTCAACTGTTTTAGGAGTTGCTGCTACGCGGTTTTCATTTTCTTGGATCTCTCTAGGTATACCTATTTGCATAGTAAGTCCGTGATCGCTTGTTATTATGATTGGTGGTATTACGTACAATAAAAGGGAAAATTGTTCAGGCTTATTTTCGTCTTTTATTTATAGCAATTACATAAAAACAGATACACATTTTAGTGCATTCATTTTTAAGCAAATTCTTTTATTTGTTCTTTTCTTACAACAAAAAATTCAAGGCTAAATATTAGTGAATAAATATGCTTTCGGCTACTGTTTTAAGCGTATAAATTAGCATTTTTACAATGTTCGCGTTACTTGATATAGCAAATAGCTATATCAAACGTTAAATTGTTAATGAAA
>JABXKR010000089.1 GCA_013619145.1 Psychromonas sp.
ACATAATTGTGTGCTAATTGATTTCAGCTGCGGGGGGAATTATGATGCGCCAGTGATATGCAATTGCTGTAGGTAATTATTTAGTAACACCCCTCTACTGTGTTTGTTTGATGGCTAATAAACGATCTTTTTCATAAATGCCTTTGAATAAAACGAGCCGCAGGGGCAACGCCGCGTTGACTCTGCCAATCGATAGAAACAGATATAAAACGTCCTGTTCAAATTAACATTTTTTAGCTAAACGGCATTTATTCTTCCTATACTCGCCAAGACCATGTTAATGGCTTAAATGTTTTGGCCTGCCCATATCGGCAAATGTATAATCACAAACCCCATTCGGAAAGGTTTGCTTTAATGCGCTCACTTTTGCAGACAAATCCAAATCGCCATAGATGCCATTTTCAATGGCTGTTTCGATAGCAATGGTGTGACACTTGAAAATGCTTCCTTGCCAGGGAGCGCCTGCTTTTATTCGACTATTACTGTAGATGGGGAAAAGGTTAGTACAAGTACCATTTGCTTGTTGATTCCAATCACCATTAAAAACGCCATTGCCAGAGGCTATGATATTACCGTTTTCGGAAAAACAGGTGTCTTTGGCCATATCGGGCTTAGCCCTTTGCACTTTTTGTTGATAAGACAAGTGATCGGGCAGCTGCTTTATGGTCATCAACCATTTATCCATAACATCATAGGCTTTTTCGACTGGCGTATATTGCTTATCTGAAATCCATATAACATGATTTTGAATGTTTTTTTGCGCGTTTAGGATCCGTAAGCGGGTGGTAAATGAGGCCGAGGTGTGATGCATATTCAAATCGTCTTCAAGGTAATGGCGAATATCAATGATCGGTAAGGAAATACGGCCAATAAACACCTGACCATATTCATAGGCCTTGTTAACGGCTGTTAATGAAGCCGAATGCCGTTTCGCCGAGACGCTGTCGATTTCGGTTATATTATGATGCCCCCATAACGATAACCAAATTGGCGGAGTTTTTGCGCTAAGGCTGATTATTCGTTCTGCCTGCATTTTTTGTAGAGGCTTCCATGAGCCAATTTTTCTATTTAAATCAATAAATTCATTAAATGTAATTTGCTTGTTGAGTAATGCTTGCAGACCATATTGAACCCCTACATTATCCCAGGTCGACAAGCCAAAACCCTGTTCATCCTGACCAAATATATGCACCATATCCTGCCAATAATTCCAGTTGACTTGTTCAACAACTGAATCATGAAAGTAGGGTTTCAGAAAGCCTTGTTTAGGGTTGTAAATGTAACTGCTTAAACCAAAATAGCCGTTGATACATTCATTATTGCCCCGTGGAAATTCTGGTTTTTGCCAACGCAATAACTGATTTAACGGCTGCAGCCAACCGGCCTTTTGTTTCGCGCCATTTATGGCCCGTAGGCCTTCCACATGTTGTCTATTTTGCCAATCTTGCCATCTGACTCTATCGCTGGCTCGAAAGCTGAAGTAGTTGTTAAATAAGTCACAATCTAAGGCATAAGTGGCTACACTTACCATGTCCGGGTAAGAGTACAAAGGAAGTAAACCGTCTAATATGCCCTGACTGTTTTGGCCGATAAGGTATTGCGATAAGCCACCGCCAGAGCCTCCGATTCCAACTGTATACAAAGGTTTGCCAAATAAGCTTACAAATTGCGTCTTTACCCGTCTGGCGGTATCTTCTGCCAGCAACATATTATACCCGTAACTGGTATCATTACCGCTGGAGGTGATTAAGGCGTAACCTTTTTTCAATTGGCTAAGTTCTTTATTAATTAATCTGAACAGCTTAGTTCGACCTTGTCTGTAACCTATGCCTGAGCCTCCTTCAAAACGATAAATCAAGCGTTTATTCCAGGCATCGGCATTGCTTTGATTGCCGACCCCTGTGGCATAAATAGGCATCAAAATGATGTAGATATAACGGTTGATGGTGCCTTGTTCCACCCTAATTAACAGGTCGCCTTTGTTTAGTGGCGATTGCTTTAGTTCAAGCTCTGTTTTGCTATGCAGCTTATTGTTTTTATCAACAACGACATAGGCGAGGCGGGTTTTTAATGAACAATCTTTAGAATAACCAAGCTGTTTTTTGCCGTTAATAATGTCATAAACGGGAACCCCGAAACCTGTTTGATTATCTATCAGCGGCTGACCTAACCCCGAGTCCAAGGTCATGCAATAAAATGGGTATTGATTGGGGCCGGAATAAAGGGAGTGCACAGGTCCAATACCCCCCACTTTAATGGGAAACGTAAAGGTCTCTTCAGGCCTTGGGGTTTTGCTGATGTGCTGATTAATCTTTAGCAGATAATTAGCTTCGGGTGTGGCAATGGCTTTTACTTGCCTTGCAATTAAACTCTCTTGATCAACCATCTGAAGAATGATGATAAATAAGAGTAAGAAGCCAATCAGCCAGAATATTATTTTTTTCATAGCATCATTTAAGTTTTCTGATCCATATCTATGAGTTTAGCTTAACAATAGCGGGACTGATTTAAATGCAGCGAGTTTTTTGGCCGAGTATTGATGGAGTAGGGCACCACTGTTAACAATTGACGTTATCAGTCATCTACCTGGTTGCAACGTGTTGGCGTTAATATGAGATTAAAAATAACCTCTAACTGGGCTACATAGTGCCTTGGGCGTGCATGTGTTATTTAGATATGAAGTCCCCGAACGTACTGTTATTTGAAGATGGCATCCCGAAGGTGATAGATTTTAGTCCAGGCCTTTACCGAGCAATCAATTCAAAGGAGGAGATGAGAGAAAAAGGGAACTCACCGGTCAATGCAAGCGTAGGTTATTTACCAGCGGAGAGATGGAATAATTTTCCGGCAACCGGCAGTGAAATTTTAAAATGACTTGAGATGCGAGACAGTTATGCCGCCGGCATGACGATAGTCGACGCTCTCATCGGCCCCGTCTATTCCTGTATCCAAAGGAACGTTAAGTAACCAAGCCATTAAGGAGAATCCCGCTTTTAAGTTTTTTGAATAACTTGCAGGGAAAAATAACTGTTAATCCCTGTCTCTTATGCCTTAAGGGTATTAGAGGGTATGTAACGCAATAAAGTGTTTTGTGAGATTCAATGAAAATCGGCAATGAAGCTGTAGAGCGAGTTGACGAATAATGATGGGATTATCAAGGATTATCAAAAAAAAGGGAGTTACATTCGTGACTCCCTTGTTTTACCTGCCTATGCGGCAGTGGCCATTAAGCTTGCAGCAGTTATATTAGTTCACCTAAACCGGGCGATTTTATCGCTTAAACCGCTATTTATCAGCACGTCCCATAAATTTACATTCAGCCGTGTTGATTTTTATTTTGTCACCCGTTGATATGTGCTCTGGTACTTGCACTACTAAGCCTGTAGAGAGAGTCGCTGGCTTAGTGCGAGCCGTTGCTGAGCCACCTTTAATTGACGGGTCTGTTTCTGTTATTTCCAGCTCAATGCTAGAAGGTAGTTCAATCGCGACAGGTGAGTCATCAACTAAAACGACTTGCAATCCTTGTGTATTTTCATCAATAAACAGCACTTCGTCAGCGATGCTCTCTTTGTTTAGGTTGTACGGCGTATAATCTTCATTATCCATAAACACTAATTCGTCACCATCAAGGTAAGAAAACATCACATTACGACGTGTTAAATCGGCTAAAGGAAGCATATCGCTATCTTTGAATGTTTCATCAATTTTTGAGCCATTGACTACATCGTACATACGCATACGGTATATGCTGCCACCCGCACGCCCCTGCGGTACAGAACGTTCAATATCTCTAATAATATAAACACTGTTGTTGAATTCGATTGCGCTATTTTTTTTAATTTCGCTTGCCTTTGGCATTTTACTTTCCTTAAATGTTGTTTTTAATGTTAAATATTGTTGCGATTAAATACATCGGGCAGGTTTTGGTAAACCTGCAATTTTAGTTGCTTGTTTAGCCGGGCCTTTGGGAAAAAGGCGATATAAAGAGCGGCTACTGATCACCTCATCGGGAAACTTTTTCTGCATTGCTTTTACTAATGCGCGAATTGCAGGAGAAGTATTATATTCAAGGTAAAACTCACGAACAAAGTTAACCACCTGCCAGTGTTCATCGCTCATTTCGATCAACTCCAAATTAGCAATATGCATGGCGAGTTGTTTATTCCATATTGTTGAATCAAGTAAGTAACCTTGAGGATCAGTTGGGTATTCTTGCCCATTAAATAACAATTTAAACTTCCTTTATTAATATCAGTGTTGAGTTTTGTAGTTGAAGTTTACCTGTTGTAATAGCAGTTGTATATCCAGTGCTGTGAATGCAATTAAGCGTAACTGTTCAACAATTAATAATGTTTCACCAGATAAGTTGGTTTTATAGTCTGCAAACTTTTCAATGGCATTTACAAGCTCTTGCTCATCAACAGAGATAGGGTTATAAGCTGATGATATCTGCTTTGCGGTGGCATTGATTAAATCTTGCAGTGCAATATTATTTTCAAAATCATCCATTTTATGACGGTGTGATGCAAGTGCCGCAATGTAAGAAACTAATGCATCACAGCGGTTAACTAACGCATAAACTTCTTTGGTTAATTTCTGTTTGGAACTAGGTTCAAATAGCATACTTTGCCAGGCGCTGGTTAATGTCGCATCACTTTTAAAGGTATTAAAACGGGTCATCCGGTAGTTGAGATTTTCGCTTCGGCCATACTGATACTGATGGCTAACCTGTTTAAAGTAGCGTCCACTTAATAGTAATAATTGATTAACTAATGTGGGGAAACGTTGGAACTGCCAGTCTGGAAAAATAAAAGTAATTGCCAGGATGCTTAAGGCACAACCTAATAATGTCTCACCAATGCGCGCGGGTAAAATCTCCATCCCCGTACCTGTTAAAAGGTTGAAGAGAAACATAACAAATAAGGTGATAAAAATAACAGCTAAACCGTAGTTGGTGCGTAAATAGTTAAAAAATAGAAACGCACTGAATATTAATAAAAGCACTTGTGAAAATGTGCCGTCAATTAACATGATAACTGGGTAGCCGAGCAGGATACCGAGCAGTGTACCGACGCTACGCTGCATTAAACGTTTACGAGTTTCACTAAAACTGGGCTGGCAGACAAATAATACTGTCTGTAAAAGCCAAAACCCCTGTGGTAATTGTAAGAGGTGTTGTAAAACAAAAGCTGCGCATAAGCTAACACTGATCCTAACCGCATGTTTAAAGACCGGGTTTGTTGCTTTCATTGCACCGAGCAGTTGTTTGAATATAGATTGAGCCGGCTGCTCCTCTTCAATGGCAATAACGGCTGCTTCAGTTTGTTTACTTTGCTGATTTTGGCTAACGGTTAACAGTAAATTATCAATACCGCGCAGGTTTTCATAAATAGCCTGCAATGCCTGCATCGCTTCATTGTTATTGTCAAAAAGCTGCAATTTCTGTTTAAGCAGATATAACTGATCGGATAACGCATTGATTGTCCACTTTAAACGGCGACTATGACGGTATTTTTTTTTATCATTAATAGCCATACCCAGCTGATAACAATCTTCACTCAACTGCAAGAACAGCTGATGATACCCCTCAAGAATCTGACTTTTCCCAAAGGTGCTTTCTAATTGACTATATAAATATTGGCTTGCGCTGATACGTTCATGGATTTGCTCGGCAATAAAATAGTAGCCATTAAGTTTATAAAGCTCTGTTTGTCGGTGGCAGACTTGAAAGCGAGATTGAATAATCCGCTTCGACTGTTCAAGACGCGCCATAATGGAAATATTTTGAATCGCTAGCTGCTGGCGAACTGCAAGAATACCTTCTTTGCTGGTTCCCTCTTTTTCATTAAACAGTGCGGATTTCTGTTGCTGATAACGACTTAATGAGAAAAATAGTTGTGCTAGTTGTTCGCGCAGCGAGCGATAAGGGCTGTAAAAATTCCAAACAATTGAAAACAGGCCATACCATAGTGCACCAATACTTAATAAGAGTGGCTGTTCATACCAATTGATGCCGCTCTGGTGACCAATCATGGTATAAATTGCGATTAAGATCGCGCCAAAACCAATTTTATTGTAATGCGTGCCTAAAACGGCAAGCATCATAAAAGCAAAACTAGATATGAGTAAACCCAGTGCAAAGAGTATGGGATAGGGCATTAACAGTTCTACACTGCTGGAGGCGATAAAAAAGCAAACTACTATCGTAACTATAAACTTACCTCTGCCTTTATAGTTATCATCTGTTTCGACAATCGCACTTGCCATTACCCCTAAACATAATGAGATGGAGATATGCAGACTATTTTGAGCAAAAAAGGGCAGTAAGTTACTGTTAAGTGCAGGAATAAATGTAATTGCCATGGCAATTAATACGCGTAACCCGGAATGAATATTTGAGTCAGAGATGAGTTTGCGTAGTGTTGTTTTAATAATAAACGTTGAATTCGATGTCTGCATTAAGATTTTCTGTAGTGATCGATTGGTAGGCTAGCCCATTAAGTTTCTAGTATATACCCGTTATCATTCAAGATGCAAAAATCAGCAAGTCGTGAGGTGAACAGATTCTAGGCGTAAAGGTGAAGATCTAACGGGTTAAATCGAGACTTCACAACAACGAAGATGTTTGCCTCACGGCTTGCCCAGTGGGTTACTAGCTCGCTTCTTGTACAACCGTGGCAATACAGCGTTGCAACATTCGATAAGGGCTAGCCATTTAAGGATTAAAGTCTTTATTTTAATCCTACCGGTAGAGGATTAACGTAGTTAATCGCTCAAAGGGTCATCATGTAGCGCCTTATCTTGGTGTCCGAGCTAGCGACTGATAAATGCATTTTGATTGGTAACGGGTATCTGATCTTAATTTTAAAAAAGAAAAGATAAAATCAAAGCCGCTCACCATGATTCATGTGACATCAAGCCATTGTTTTGCGACAATAGCCGGACAATCATAACTATTACATATAGAGAGTTGATCAATGTCTGCACAAATCATAGACGGAAAAGCGATTGCAGCCGCAATTACAGATAAAGTTGCGCAAGGAGTTGAAGCTCGGGTGGCTAAAGGGCTACGTGTTCCTGGTCTCGCGGTTATTTTAGTGGGGGCCGATCCCGCTTCAGAGATATATGTACAGAGTAAACGTCGGACTTGTGAAAAAGTGGGCTTTACTTCAAAAGCGTTTGATTTACCTACAACCACCAGTCAAGATGAATTACTA
>JABXKR010000093.1 GCA_013619145.1 Psychromonas sp.
TCCTTAAACACAGCAATATTCGTAATTTGATTATTGCAAAATAAAATTATTCGTTATTACGTTGCTATGATTAAATTTCTTAATCACTGCAATAAAAAATACCCATAAATTTCTCAAAATGAAGGTGTTTCCATGTATCAAAAAACAGTAACTATCACTGCGCCAAATGGCCTACATACTCGTCCAGCAGCTCAATTTGTTAAAGAAGCTAAATCTTTTGCATCTGACATTTCTGTTGAAGTTGGTGGTAAATCTGCAAGTGCTAAAAGCTTATTTAAACTACAAACTTTAGGTTTAACTCAAGGTACATCTGTAAATATAAAAGCTGAAGGTGCTGATGAACAAAAAGCAGTTGATACGCTAGTTGAATTAATGGCTAAGCTTGTATAGTCATTAATAGTTAGTAGAACGTATTATTTGGATTTTTAGTTAGTATTTTAAAGGATAGATTATGATATCTGGCATTCTTGCATCTCCAGGCATAACATTTGCAAAAGCACTGTTATTACAAGAAGATGAAATCTCTCTCAACACGGATAAAGTTGAAGATGTTAATAAGGAAATTACTCGCTTCCTAGATGGACGTGAAAAGGCTTCTGCTCAACTTGAAGTTGTTAAACAAAAAGCGTTAAAAACATTTGGTGAAGAAAAAGAGGCTATCTTTGAAGGGCATATTATGCTCCTTGAAGATGAAGAGCTAGAAGAAGATATCGTAGCCTACATTAAAAAACATAACTGCTCTGCAGACTTTGCAATTCACAATATTGTTGAAGAAAATGCAAACATGCTGCAGGAGCTAGAAGATCCGTATCTACGTGAACGTGCTTCTGATTTCCGTGATATCGGAAGCCGTTTACTTAAAAATGTGTTAGGTATTGAAATTGTTAACTTAAGCAATATTACTGAAGAAGTTGTATTAATTGCTAACGACTTAACACCATCAGAAACAGCACAAATTAACCTTGATAAAGTACTGGGTTTTATCACCGATATCGGTGGTCGTACATCTCATACTTCAATCATGGCTCGTTCGCTTGAAATCCCAGCTATTGTTGGTACTAATGACATTACTAAACGTGTTAAAAATGGTGATTTTATCATTTTAGATGCACTTAATAATAAAGTTATTATTAACCCAAGTGAAACAGAACTTGCTGAAGCAAAAGAAATTAAAGCTACGTTCTTAGCTGAAAAAGAAGAACTGGCTAAATTAAAAGACCTACCAGCAATGACCCTTGACGGTCATCACGTTGAAGTTTGCTCAAACATCGGTACTGTAAAAGATACCGAGGGTGCAAAACGTAACGGTGCTGAAGGCGTTGGTCTATACCGTACTGAATTTTTATTCATGGACCGTGACCAATTACCAACAGAAGATGAGCAGTTTATTGCTTATAAAGATGTTGTTGAAGCGATGGAAGGTAAAGCTTGTATTATCCGTACTATGGATATCGGCGGCGATAAAGACTTACCATACCTTGATCTGCCAACTGAAATGAATCCTTTCCTAGGCTGGCGTGCAATCCGTATCTGTTTCGACCGCCCAGAAATTATGAACCCGCAATTACGAGCTTTATTACGTGCTTCTGCATTTGGTAAAATCCGTATCATGTTCCCGATGATTATCTCTGTTGAAGAGATTCGTAGACTTAAAGAAATCCTAGCTGTGCTCAAAGCAGAGCTTAATGCTGAGCATAAAGCGTTTGATGAAAATGTCGAAATTGGTGTGATGATTGAGACTCCGGCAGCAGCTGCTATCGCTCACCACTTGATTAAAGAAGTAGAATTCTTTAGTATCGGTACAAATGATCTTACACAATACACACTTGCGGTTGATCGAGGTAACGAACTTATCTCTGATCTGTACGATCCGATGACCCCTTCTGTATTAAGCATAATCAAAACAGTGATTGATGCTTCACATGCAGCAGGCAAATGGACTGGTATGTGTGGTGAATTAGCGGGTGACGAACGAGCAACGTTACTGCTACTTGGTATGGGGCTTGATGAGTTCTCTATGAGTGCAATCTCTATCCCGACAGTTAAAAAGATTATTCGTAATACGAATTTCTCAGATGTAAAAGCACTTGCTGACAAAGCATTGTCAGTGGCTACTGCAGCTGAAATTGAAGCCCTGGTTACTGAGTTTAATCAAGCCAAAGGCATTAACTAATTATCTGAACGGACTATAATTGCTTGCAGACAGTCCGTTCGATTTTAAAAAATTTTATTCATAATCATTTGGAGTTAAACCATGGGGTTTTTCAATTCATTAAAAAAAGCAGTTTCAGGTAACGCACCTGTAGACAACACTATTGATATTATTGCGCCACTTTCAGGCGAGATCGTTGCCATTGAAGATGTGCCAGATGTCGTTTTTGCTGAAAAAATCGTAGGTGACGGTATCGCGATTCGTCCAACTGGAAATAAAATGGTTGCACCTTGTGATGGGGAAATTGGCAAAATTTTCGAAACAAACCATGCATTCTCTTTAGAGTCTGATACTGGGATCGAGCTTTTTGTGCATTTCGGTATTGATACAGTTGAACTTAAAGGCGAAGGCTTTACACGTATTGCACAAGAAGGCCAAAAAGTAAAAATGGGTGATACGATCATCGAGTTTGATCTTGAGCTTTTAAAAGAAAAAGCAAAATCTGTGTTAACACCTGTTGTAATTTCAAACATGGATGAAATTAAAGAACTACAAAAAATGTCTGGTACTGTTGAAGTAGCAACTGATGCGATTCTTAAAATCGTAAAATAAGTAATAGCTTAATTTGCTTATTTTTTTTGTTCTTTAAAAGAGTCGCTTATGCGGCTCTTTTTGTTTCTCCCCTACACTTAACTTGCTGCTGTTTTTCTTATTATTACTTGTTACAATCATTTTATTTTTAACGAGTAAATCATGGCCACAACTCTGTACGGCATTCCCAACTGCGACACAGTTAAAAAAGCACAAAAATGGCTTTTACAAAATAATATCCCATATACTTTTCATGACTACCGCAAAGATGGTTTAAATAAAGCCTTAATTGAATCATTTCTAGAAAATCTTACCTGGACAGATCTTCTTAACAAACGCAGTAGCAGTTACCGACAACTTAGTGAGCAGCAAAAAGCAACATTAAGTGCACAAACAGTGGTTGATCTCTTTATCGAATTTCCAACATTAATCAAACGTCCACTGCTTATTCATAATTCAAATTATCAATTGGGTTTTAAAATAGAAACTTACAAAATCCTATTTTCATTATAAGGAAGTACCATGTCAGATAGCCCTGTTTTGGCTTTATTAAAAGATTTAGTAAGTCGACGTTCAATTACACCTGAAGATGCCGGCTGCCAGCCTCTATTAATTTCCCGGCTTGAAAAATTAGGTTTTGTATGTGAAGTGATGGTATTTGAGGACACAACCAACCTATGGGCACGCAGAGGCAGTGAAAAACCGCTTTTCTGTTTCGCAGGCCATACTGATGTAGTGCCTACAGGCCCTGAAAACAAATGGAAATGCCCGCCCTTTCAGCCCACCGTTATTGATGGATTATTATATGGACGCGGCACTGCGGATATGAAAAGCGGTATTGCTGCATTTATGATTGCATTAGAGCAATTTATCTCAGAACATCAAGATCATAACGGTTCTATTTCACTGTTAATTACCAGCGATGAAGAGGGTCCATTTATCAATGGCACGACACGTGTTATCGATACGCTTGAAGCCCGCAATGAAAAAATAGATTATTGTATTGTCGGAGAGCCATCAAGTACTGATCATGTTGGTGATGCCATAAAAAATGGCCGTAGAGGTTCATTAACCGCGGATTTAACAGTACATGGTACTCAAGGTCATGTGGCGTACCCGCACCTTGTAGAGAATCCTATACATAGCTGTTCGCATGCACTTGCAGATCTGGCGCATACTCAATGGGACAATGGTAATCAATATTTTCCACCAACCAGTTTTCAAATAACCAACTTTAACTCCGGTACCGGCGCAAGTAATGTTGTTCCGGGTGATGCTCAAATTCAATGTAATTTCAGATATTCAACGGAGTTAGACGCCGGACAGATTATCGAGCGTGTTGAATCTATTTTACAAAATCATCAACTTAAATATGATATTCAATGGACATATAACGGCTCGCCTTTTATCACCCAACCAGGGTCTTTAACAGATGCAGTTAGTGAAGCTATTTTAGAGGTTAATGGTTTAACAACTGAGCTTTCAACCAGTGGTGGTACATCTGATGCCCGCTTTATCGCGCCTACAGGTGCCCAAGTCGTTGAAGTCGGCCTGTGTAACGGGACTATTCATAAAGTAAATGAATGTGTAAAAGTGGATGATTTAGAAGAGCTGGTTAAAATCTATCAAGTCACCCTTGAAAAATTATTAACATGTTAGCTGAGCAATTAACAGGTCAAGTAACCTCTCATTTGAGTGAGATCGGTAACAATATTTTAGTTCACTCCGATGTTGCTCCTGAGTTTGAGGCGTTACAAAAAGCTGCAAAGATCGCTGGTTTTAACCTACAAATTGCCAGTGGTTTTCGCAGCTTTGAACGTCAGCAATTAATCTGGAACAATAAATATGCAGGTAAAACCAGCGTTTTAGATAAAAATGAACAGCCGTTAGACTTGCTGCCATTATCTGAATTAGAAAAGCTGTTTGCTATCCTGCACTGGTCGGCTTTACCTGGTGCAAGCCGCCATCATTGGGGCACCGATTTTGATATTTTCGATCCCAATCTATTACCCGCTAAGCAAAATTTACAGTTAAAAGTTTGCGAATACAGTTCAGGTGGTTATTTCCAGGAATTAGATCAGTGGTTAAGTGAAAACATGGCCCTGTTTGGCTTTTATCGCCCCTACCAAACTTTTCTAGGTGGCGTTGCGATTGAACCATGGCATATCAGTTACTCCCCGATTGCAGACAAAGCACTGCAACAATTAGAGCTAAGCCTCATCTACGATCTAATTATTAAAAAAAATGTGCTCGGGAAATCGCTAATTTGCCAACAATTACCTATGATATACAGACAATTTATTTGTAATATCAATCAACTACATTATGGGAAATAACAATGTCAGAAAGACGTAAATTCTCACGTATTATCTTTTCAGGGCACTGTACATTAAGTGAAGAGATTTCGGGTGAAACAAAAACATGGCAAACCGATCTATTAGATATTTCTTTAAATGGTGCGTTGGTGCATCGCCCCGAGCTTTGGCATGACAAAGTCGATACACCAGTACAACTCAACCTGCATCTTGAAGGCTCGGACATTGTATTAGAAATTGGCGGAATAATTTGCCATCAAGAAGAAGGCTTATTAGGAATCAAATTCTTAACACTAAGTTTGGAAAGTATTTCTCACCTGAAGCGTCTAATTCAGTTAAATTTAGCTGATGAAAATTTATTGCATAGAGAAATGTCACAGTTAATAAATATATCTGACGAATAATACTGCTCAATATTCCCCAACGCTAAATCAGATTGATTTAGCGTTGGGCTATTTCAATACCCTAATATAACGCTTCTAAACTTACTCATTTCATTAAAGCGCCAGTTATTGCTGCAACTCTTATCTCAGTGATGCTATTAGCGCACAGATCTTGCCAACAAGTAAAAGACGCGCCACAATCATTACATAACAATGCTGTTTTGTTTTCGCCATTTTTCTCCTTTGTTATCAGATATTGACACTTGCAGGCATTGCTTTATTTTACCTGTATAGAATGAAGCTAAGTTAAATATTATTGTTTCTTATACGCTTTCTTAACAAAAGACTAAACAATTCACTACAATTGCAGATAAAGTAATTAATATAAAAATAATAATAACCACGGATGAAAATATTTAGGTATGGATTTTAAAGATTACCAGTCACAAATAAAAGAACTTATCGCTTTGCGTAATGAGCCAGACTTTAATGACTTGCTTAATAAAATTCTATTTGGTGAAAGCAATAGCGATAAGTTTCTTATAAAAATGGAGCTGAGTCGCTTGGCAAAGCCGTGCCAGCGAGTTATCGATCTGCGCGATAAAGTCACTGAAGATTGTAAGTTATTTCAGCAGGGAAATATTAAACATTATTTAACGGCTGTTACGATCAAAATACTTCAGGAAAATATTAACCTATATGGTCTTTACACTATTGGGGTTTTTGAAGCTGTATATTCTCATCTTGCGCAACAAAAAGAGAAACAAAGTAAAAAACTTGTTATTGATGACGCACCAAAGAGTCAAGAGCAATGTGAGCTTTTACATCTTTCGCAAAAAAACAAACGTGGTGCGCCACGTATGTTTTTTGTCACTAATGTTGAAATTTTACTGCCCGATGGCAAAACCCTTGCTGCACAGTCCTCGAATATCTCCTCAACCGGTGTAAAAATCAAACTGCAGGAAGATATTCATCTTCTTAATGATCAATATATTCTGCTATCATTTAGCGGTCTGCAACTTGAATTTCATGACTCAGCACTAGATAGTGCAATTAAATATCAGTTAGTTAAACAAACACATGAAGATGATACCCACTATTTATATCTAACGTATGCGGATAACCGAACGCAATTTATTACTTTTATTAACAGCTTTATTCGCTCGAACCAATATAAATACAAGATTGATGTTCAATATTATTATCAACTTGCGAAAATTACCGCACTAAAAAATATGTATATAGCGCAGATGAATCCCCTGCCGATTTACCTTGATAGCAGCGCTTCTTCCCCCTTTCTTTTTGCATTAAAAAACAAGAGTAATAAACAAATATTAAATGAATGGTGTTGTGACGGTGTTAATCAGCTGCCGATGTTATTTGATGAATTACGCCTCACTCAACTGCTCGTTCACGCTATAAAACAGCCGACGACGACACTTTACTGCTTTATCCATACTTCTAATGGCAAAAATTATTTTCTTTCTGCAAGCGAAGAGGAATTATTAGAGAAGGGATTAAAGGATTTATTTATTAATTACGGATCTACTAAAAAGAGCTGGCAAGTTTATCATTTGACATTAAATGCTTACCAATATCAGCAAAACCACAGTTACGATATAACTGAAAGTGTGCCGACACAGTTTGAACAAGTGACGCATATTGCGACATTACAACAATTAACTCAGCCCTCTTTTTCCATTGACCAGGAAATAGATAAAACTGAATTAAATAAAATAAATCAGTTTGTACACCGTGATAGC
>JABXKR010000099.1 GCA_013619145.1 Psychromonas sp.
TTTATTATGATCGCTCGGTTGGCTGGGATTTGCCAGCACTATCTGAAAAAACAGGTTTAAGTATTGATAAAATTATTCAATTACATAGCGAAACCAAATACCGCGTTTGCGCGGTTGGTTTTGCGCCCGGTTTTGCCTTTTTAGCGCAAGTGCCGGCTGCAATTAATATTGCCCGTCATTCTACGCCGCGTGCTTTTGTGCCCGCAGGCAGTGTGGCCATTGCCGATGCGCACACGGCTGTTTATCCCGAAAATAGCCCCGGTGGCTGGCAGATTATTGGTAATTGTCCGCTTAAACTTTTCGATCCGAATGGCAGTCCAATCAGCCCCTTTGCAGTGGGGGATAGCGTTAAATTCAGATCTGTTTTACTGGATGAATTTCTCAAACTAGGCGGGCAGGTTAGCGATGAAAAGTAATCCAGGTTTATATGTGATTAATGCAGGTCTATTTAGCCAGTTACAGGACTTGGGGCGTTATGGGCAAGCCAAACAGGGCTTAAGTCAAGGTGGCGTTGTCGATGAGCGCGCCGCCGGTTGGGCAAATTATCTGTTAAAAAACAGTGCCGATAAATCCTTAATTGAAATCAGCTTTGGACAGGCAGAATTTGCAGCTGAATGTGATCTGCAACTGGCCTTAACAGGGGCTGAGATGAATGCCTTTATCTTGACGAAAACGGGAAAAAAAACAGCACAAAGCAATAATCGCAGTTTTATCCTTAAAAAAGGGCAACGTTTAAAGCTCGGTTTTGCAAGCTCGGGTGTACGTGCTTATTTAGCGGTAAAGGGCGGTTTTAATATCCCCCCAAAATACGGCAGCAGCAGTACGGTTAAGCGTAACTTTTTAGGAGGCGTTGATGGTGCTGGCGGCAATTTAAAAAGCGCTGACAGCTTAGCTGTTTTTGAACAGGTAAATAACTTTATTGGTACAAAAATGCCCGGCCAGTTTATCGCTGATTATAATAAACCATTAACCTTGGGGGTTATTGAATCATACCAATGCGATCACTTTTCAAGTGCACAAAAAGCCAAGTTTTACAGTAGTGAATATACTATTGATGCACAAAGCGATCGTATGGGGTTACGTTTGACGGGGCAAAGCATCGCCTGTTTAAGCAGGGGGATAATTTCCGAGGGAATCGCACTGGGCAGTATTCAAATTCCAGCAGATGGTTTACCGATTATTTTATTACAAGACAGGCAAACACTGGGTGGTTATCCTAAAATTGGCTGTGTTGCGCGCTGTGATTTAAGTTTACTGGCTCAAAAGTCAGCGGGTCAGAAAATTCGCTTTAAACCTGCCTGTTTGGCTGATGAGCAATTACGTTATTTACAACGTTTACGTTTTTTTAATCAATTCGAATCATGAATATTCTGGCAATTAGTGCAGATCTATATACACCACTGCTACTGCTCTGCTGGATCTATTATTGGCAAAAAGAGTCAAGGCAAACGCGCAGGTTACAAATTAAAACATTACTGCTGTCGGCTATTGCTGTTTATGCTTTGATGCTGCTCGATAGCTGTTTAAATATTTGGCCATCACTGGGGATGGATTACAGTACACATAGCGCGATTGCACTGCTGTTTGTTGTCGACCTTAGTTTGAAAAATAGAATACTGCTGTTATTTGCGCCACTGTCACTATGCGCTTATTTTTATCTTATGTGGTTTCTTAATTATCATAGTGTTGCGGATATGCTGACCACCAGTCTGCTTTTGTTACCTGTGTTTCTCTATTTAAAAAAAGGAAAATAGTATGTATCAACTTGTGTTTTATGTGCCGGCATCACATCTGGAAAGTGTTAAATCGGCACTCTTTAATGCCGGTGCCGGTCGGATTGGTGATTATGATAATTGTGCCTGGCAGTCGCTGGGTACAGGGCAGTTTAGACCGCTTGAGGCCAGCAATCCTTTTATTGGCTCAATTAATCAAGTTGAAACTGTTGCAGAGTATAAAGTTGAGATGGTCTGTGCAGCGCAAAACATTAAGCCGGTTTTACAGGCGTTGCTTGCTTCTCATCCCTACCAAACACCTGCATATAGCGTTTTTGAGATGAAAAGCATTGATGATTTTTAGCATCGATCCGTTTACTGTTTTATTGGATCTGGCCTTTAATAAATTCAACCACTTCTGCTGTAAGCGTTGCTTTAGAAAGGTAATTTTGCGAACCATTTTTAAGTGTCAGCATTAACCCTTTTTCAGTTTCATCTATCTTAATTATATCTGACCATAACAGCTGCAGATTACTGTATAAGCTTTGGATTTCCACCCCTTTATCATCAATGATTAACTTAATGATATTACCTGAATTTCGGCTCCATACCTGTCTTGTTAGCCACCATGCGCGGCGATAGCGAAAACTAAAGTATTCCACTAAAGCTAATGCCATTAAGAAATAAGCCAGGACATCTTGTTGCTCACCGATCAGTAAAATAAGCACTGCAGTGACAACTAAAACTGTCATAAGCTTGATTCTCGGGGTGCGGTTTTTGCTAAATGGAAGAGACTGATCGTAACACTCTTCCAGGTGTTGACGGTTGAGTGAAAACTCAGATTCAAAGTGCATTTTAGTGCCTTAATAATTTGTAATTATGATATCGATTATAAGAGAAAAAATAGAGTTAGTATTAAATGATTGTATATTTTAAAGTGCTAATGGAAAAATTACAGTTTATTTTAAATGTTGCTGAGCATCTTATGATTGCTACTGCTCATCTGTTACTTAAATGTTAACATGTTAAAAATAGAAAATGTAACACCCTCAGTTATGGAAAATTGCTATGAAAAAAGAAACACAGATTGTTAGTTTAGGTCGTGATAAAAAATGGACAAAAGGGGTGATCAATCCCCCTGTATTTCGTGCATCAACAATGCTTTTTGACACCATGGAAGAGATGCGTTTTGCGACCAAAAATCGTGCTAACGGAGAGATGTTTTACGGACGTCGCGGAGGTCCGACTCATTTTGCTTTTCAAGCAGCCATTGCAGAACTGGAAGGGGGCGTTGGTACCGCGCTTTACCCGTCAGGAGCCGCTGCTATCAGTGGTGCGTTAATGTCATTTCTGCAAGCGGGAGATCATCTGTTAATGGTGGATAACGCTTATGAACCGACCCGCGCATTATGTGATGGTTTACTGGCGGGTTTTGGTATCGAAACAACCTATTACGATCCGTTAATTGGTGCCGGTATTGCCTCGCTGATAAGACCCAATACCAAAGTGTTATTTTTAGAATCTCCGGGGTCAATTACCATGGAAATTCAAGATGTACCGACATTAAGTGCGATTGCTCATCAAAATGATATGATTGTGATGTTGGATAATACCTGGGCATCACCGATTAACTCCCGTCCGTTTGAGATGGGGGTCGATATTTCGATTCAAGCCGCGACTAAATATATCGTTGGTCACTCTGATGTGATGATGGGTACGGCAACAGCAAATGAGAAACAGTGGGAGCAATTACGTGAACACAGTTATTTGATGGGGCAGTGTACTTCACCAGATGATGTTTATTTAGCAAGTCGCGGTTTGCGTACATTAGGCGTGCGTATGGCGCAACATGAGAAGAATGCACTGCAGATAGCGAACTGGTTAGCGGCTCGTCCGGAAGTCGATCATCTTCGCCATCCGGCTTTTGAAACTTGCCCCGGTCATGAGTTCTTTAAACGTGATTTTAGTGCGTCTAATGGGCTGTTTTCCTTTGTATTAAAAGAGGGCAACTTAAAATCAGTCACCGCTTTAGTTGAAAATATGAGCTATTTTAAAATGGGCTTTTCCTGGGGCGGGTATGAAAGTCTTATTTTAGGGGTATTTGGTATTGATAAACTACGTACCGCAACAAAGTGGGATAGCAGTAAACCGTTGATTCGTCTGCATATCGGTTTGGAAAATGTTGATGATCTAATTGCGGATTTAGAGACTGGATTTGCGCGATTTAATGCAGCATTAGCTGATTAATAACAATAGAAGCGTGTGCGAATACGCTTCTATTTTTTTATAAACAGTGCTCAATTATTTATCGGCGATTAAGTGGATTAACTTATTATCAGATAGATACGCCTGGTCGACTTGTTCAAGTTTATTGTAGCGGATCATTGAGCGTAATCCGTCAATATAAGCTTGGCCGCGTTCTGAATATTTATCGAGTGTACCCGCCAGTTCATGCCCCGTGAGCGCTCTGTTTTCGGCGCGCAGTTCAGTACGTAAAATGCGTAATTTCCGATAAGCCTTATTGGTATTAATGTTAAACATATAACCTTCCACTGAAGCAAGCGGGCTATCAAAGCGTGCAACGCCATAATTACCCAGCTCTTTTCGCTGCGCCTGAGGTTTCATGCCGTTGCCGGTAAAATCCCACTGACCAAAAAAAGCGTTACCTTCTTGAGCAAAACGCGATGTCGCCCAACCACTTTCTTCAGCAGCTTGCGCGAGTGTTAAAGAGGGAGGCAGGATATCTACGCGGGTTAATAAGGTTATGCGCATCTCTTCATCTAAGACGGCAGTTTCATTTTCAATAATGCGATATTTAAGGGCAATGCTTTTAAGTTTGGCTGCATCTAAGGCGCTGGTTTTAACAATTTCACGTTCACGCAGAATGTTTTCATTGGCAACTAATGCCAGTGGTGCCATTAGGCGGAAAAATAGCATTTTTTTGGTCTGCACCGGCAGATTTTTTGAACCTTCTGCCCAGCGTTCGTCGACGCCTGAAAACGTAATGCGCGGGACTTCCCGGTTGCCTTTTCCCCAGCTCTCATTGTTATATTGGTATTTATCAAATAAAGCATTTAAGTCATCAAGTGAAGTGATGGTAACTTCAATCGGTTGCGCCATTAGTTGCTCACTTTTGCTCGCGGCGGTGTTTTGTGCATCTGAGCAAGCACTGACAAATAAGCTGCTTGTGAGCGCTAAAACAATACTGGTACGGGAAAAGTGTTTTTTCATGGAGCGAGTTCCTAAGGGAAAATAGTTGTAAGTACCTTATGCGGCTAATCCCTTAAGCTGCTTTGGTGTTAGTTTGTAGCTTACTTATTGATGCTGAGGCTACAAGGCGGGATTCTAGCAGATTTGTGTACTAGAAATGTAGTATTTACATTTTTTGATTTGCCTGCTGTTTTTTATTATCTCGCTGGAAATATTCCTCATTGAATTGTTACTTGGGTTTTATTTTTTTGTGTGAATTGCGCGGTAAATATTTATGTTGACGTTGTGTTTTTTTTTGATGGTTTTACTGTAAAGTGCATTTTTTAATTTTGGTCAATTAAATGACTGGTTTTGGTCAATTAAATGGCTGGCGATCTTCTTGATTCAAGGAACTTATTATGAAGCTGCAATATAAAAAACTATCATTAGCTGCTGCTATTAGTTTAGCCTTAACCGCATGTGGTGGAGGTGGAGGCGGTGATACTCCTCTTCCGGTTAATTCTCCATCAGAGATATCAGGTGTACCTGCAACTTCTGTGGATGAGGGGGTGACTTATAGCTTTACACCATCGGCAAGCGATACCGATAGCGACACATTGACATTCAGTGCACAAAATTTGCCTAGCTGGGCCTCTCTGGACACAGCTACAGGCATGATCAGCGGTCAACCAAGTTTTGCAGATGTCGGAGTATCAAGCGCGATTACGTTGAGTGTCAATGATGGTCAAGCTAGCGTGAGCTTACCCGCTTTCACTATCACTGTGGCTGCTAAGGTTGGCCTTAAAGGTAAGGTCGTTGATGGTTATATTAGTGGATCAACTGTATTTTTAGATAAAAACCGTAATGGAGTTCTCGATGTGGGCGAACCATCTGCTCTCTCTGATGATACAGGTGCTTATCGTTTGCCACTAAGCGATGCTGATATTGCGGCTCTGCCTACTAGTCCTGTTGTTGTTCTTGTTGGTGCTGGGGCTGTAGACATAAGTACGGGTGAGGAGTTTACTGAGGACAATGATCTGGTCTTAACCACCCCCCCGATTTTAGACTTTGATTTAGAGCAAGCTGAAAGTTTTTCTCAAGCTATCACCCCTTTTACCACGGAATTGTATGATGAAGTCAAAGCGACCCTAGATCTAGTGGTTTCAGGTGACTTACCTGCAAATGCATTAACATTTGCAATAGATGCAGCTAAATCAACGGTATTAGAGAAGACTGCAGCTGATTTAGACATTGATATAGACAAACTTAAAGATCTACTATTTGCTGACTTCCTTGATCCAACAGCAGAGGTTGGATTAGAACTCGTGAAGCTTAATGAGCTAGCTGATCATGCAGTGAGTACAACTGATGATCTGCAAGAAAGCCAAAAATTAGCAGGGGAGGTCGCAAGTAGTCTGGAGGACAATCAAGAAGTACTAGCTAGGGTTAAAAAGTACTCATTCACTGACTGGCATACATTGGAAATTGTTTTTATTAAAGAGGTCTCTAAAGAAATAACAACAACAGCTGATAGTGGCGATAAAGTGATTGAATGGGAAGCAACAAAGTACCGCCTCAATGCAGATGGCACGCAAATGGAGATCGGTGGAGAACCATTAATCTATGAGATCGTCTCTGTAACTGAGAGTAAAAAAGTAGATGGTACTTTTGAAGCTGAAGTGAAGTATGAGATTGATAGAAATGGTGATAATGAGCGCCTATTTAAAGGTAAATCTTACAAACAGGGGACGTGGACAGCAACAACTACAACATATTTTGAATATTTTGATGAATCGAAACCAAGTGTTGAGGCACCAGAGATAGCATAGGGTGAAGACCGTAGCTATCAAGGTGGGGATATTAAGGGATCTGTATTAGCAGAAAACTATACTGATATTGACTTCATTCACCACACAACTGAAAGTTCACTAAGTGAAAATAATACGCTAATAAATACGTATAGCTTTAAAGAGTTTGTCCGCACAAATGGCGAGTATGATTTACAAAAAGCCAATTATGCAGAGACCCGTATTGATACCCAATCTGCAACGGGTGTTTTACACGAAGTTAAAAAAGATTGGGATGCTGATGGCTCGATTAATGACTATTTAGCAACAGAGGTGCGTTTTGATGGCTCGCAGATTGAAACCAAAGCTCATCCTGTGTGGCCAGACCGTAGTAGTCAAGAATGGCAGGAGGGTAAACGTATGGTGCTTGATACTGATAGTAATAGCGCCAAGCTAGATGACTCTGGTAGCCCATATATTTTTAGTTCTTGGAAGAGCACGACGACTAAACGTACGCCTGAATTAAGTGTAGAGAACACTGTATGGGCGCATAAAAAGCTAGATGATGCATTATTTAACTCACCTGAGCAGAATCTGACTGTTGCCGACAATATCGGCCAGAAAGTGACCTACTCAGTTAAATATGCCCATGATATTTGGTTAACTTGGGAATTTCCTGAATGGGATGCGCAAAATATCAGCGATTTGCAAGCTGTTGTTGATGCTCAGTTGGTGGCTAACGGTAATGATTATAGTGCCGTTGATATCACTAGTTTGATGGAGGGTAATGCAAGAACCGCTACTCAAGATTGGCTTCTGGCAACACCAAGTTTTGCTTATGATGCCGCCGGCAATAAACGCACCTGGTTTATCGTTACTAATGCTTTTGATGGTGAACTTAAAGTGCATGAAACCAGCCTGCCTAATATATATGCAGACTGGCAAGCACAGTTTGTTAATGGGTTTATAAAAATAAATGTGCCTGAATCGTTCACTTTTGAAAACATGGACTATACAACCGATATGGTGAACTTGCCGCCTATTAGCGGGTTTGATGCGGAGAAAGGCAGCTTTAGTTTTGCTCCCGGTTTTGGCTGGAATTCTGATTATCCTTTCTATATGTTCTTGGACGAAACAGAAGCACAAGCTAAGTTAGCAGAGCTAGCAGCAGAACTAGCAGAGTCAAATGTGAAAAAAAATGGTTTTACTGCAGAGTGGCTTAGTGGCAAAAAACTATATATTGTCTGGTATGGTGACGGTGATGATGAACAAGGTAACCCGATTACGGATGTACCCGTTGTTATTGAAGCCGATTATAAAGCGAATGGTGAAGTCACATTTACCGGATTACTTAATGCAGATAAAACGCCGCTAACACAGCATTATCAGGTTAGTAATTCTGGTTTTTTATCTATAACGGAGGAACAAACTCAAGTGACTGAAGGTCATCAAGTAGTCTGCGATAGTACTTCTGATTATATTAAAACGCATTTTATGGTTGACGGTGTGTTTGATAACGCAGATCTGTTCTTTTTCAATAAACAGTACGCGTTGGATTATGCCGCCGTTTGGATAACTGCTCCTATCGAACCGTGTTACTTGTAATTACAATAGCTTATGAGATAAAAACAGGCCAAATGGCCGGTTTTTTATTTTTGGAGGACGTTCAAAATTCTGTGTTAGGGTACAAAATGTTAGATAGCCATTTTTTCAGACCAATGCGGCTACGGAAATTTCCGTTTACGTTTTTCTTGCTCAATCAATGCCTTTAGCAAGTGGAAACAGGACGTTTCCACTAAGTTTGGCTCCGCACAGGGATGTGCGGTCCAAACTGGTGCGTTAAAAAGGGATTTAGTTAGCAAGATAAAAAAACGTTCGGAACGGCACTCTTTTGCTTACTTTTATCTTGCTGTTGAGAGAAAAGTAAAGTCGCCGTCAGGGCGAAACACTCCCTAATAATCAACACCATTAGCTAACAGACACAGGCCTATTTCAAACCAAATCAGCTAGGTATGTCTGCATTCCCACGCAGAGCGTAGGAACGAGGTGAACACCCAAATCAGCTAGGTGTGTTACTATTATTGTCTATTCAAGAATAAAGCGAAACTAGAAGATAAGTCAGACAAGTCACAAAAAACACTCCCTCATACTTGACCTTCCCCTAAGGGGAGGGGCTAAGCTTTTTTCATCCATTCACCTATCGACTTAAATATGAAGCGATTTATCACCTTAATATTGATGCTTACCATACTGTTAACTTTCACTCAGAAAGTCACGGCGTTTGCACCTCTATTAGAAAATGAAACGACTTCGATGGTGAACTGTCCAATGTCCATGGGTTTACACGAATCGCAGATGGATATGAGTAAAACAGATTGTGGTGGTGATGAAATGCCTCATACCATGGACTGCCAAAGCGACTGTGATTTTATGACTGTGGTCTCTGTGCTTTATTTTATCGAGCATGAGCACACTGTTAATCAGCCTCAGTTACAGCTTACTTACCAAACTGGCATATCTGCCGCCCCTTATTACTTTCCTGAATCTTTATATCGGCCTCCCTTTATAGGTTAACTGTTTTTTGTTTAGTTTTAGCTAAACTAAAGTTTTGATTTGTAGAACGTTGATTCGTCTATTTATCAAATAACAGATTAATTTATGTTTGCCTAACTCCTGTATTTTAAGCCTATTGTTTTTTTCTTTTAGAAATAATGCATTGGCAATAAAAAGGAGTGCTAACAAAGGAAAGTGGTTATGAAAATCACCGGGTATTTTTTATCAAGCAACCGCCTTACTCTTAATATGGCGCTTAGCAGCCTATTTAGCTTAACGTTTTTGCTTAGTTTTAATCTTTTTGCAGAGGGCATTACCCTCAATGATGCTGAGCAGATGGCGGTTAAATCTGACCCTGCACAACAAATATATCAATCCCAACAATCGTCACTTATTGCGCAAGGTATTGCTGGCTCAACGCTCGCTGATCCTATGATAAAACTAGGTATGGCGAATGTGCCAACAGACAGTTTTGAATTAGATCAAGATCCTATGACGCAACTTACTGTGGGCTTATCACAGCAATTTAGTCGTGGTTCGCAACGTGAATTGACCCAAAAAGGCTTTAATCAACGATCTGATATAACGGTTTATCAAGGCTTAGATCGTCAGTTAAATGTTAAAAAAGTCGTGCGTGAGCTTTGGTTTAAAATTCTGTTTATTGACAAATCGTTACAGATAGTAAAAGAAAATAAAAAACTGTTTGCAGGTTTTTACCGAGATTTGCAAGCGAAATTTTCTTTAGGATTAACTGATAACGAAGACTTGATTTTCGCAGAAATTGAGATCAGTAAATTTGATGAAAAGCTTGCCGCGCTAAGTCAGAGATCGCTTAATTATCGTAGTTTGTTAAGCGAGCATATCGGCCAATATGCGTATCAACAACTGCCGAGTGAAATTCCGCAATGGTCCGAAACCGTCTCTTATGTAAACGTGCTTAATGCAACAAATAATGAGCATTACGCGTTACTTAGCAAGCATCCGAAAGCCAAGATGTTAGCGCAAACTGTTTTAGTGGCGGATAATGGCATCGAGCTTGCCGAGCAGGGTTACAACCCCAGTTTTAAGGTCGAAGTCGGGTATGGGCATAGGTTAAGTGAGACCGCTATGGGTGAACCAAGATCTGATCTGTTAAGCGCTTTTGTATCTATGGATATTCCGTTATTTACCGATAAACGCCAAGATCAAAAACTTATCTCAGCACAACATATTAAAGGGCAGAAGCAAGCTGAACATCGTTTGTTATTACGCCAGCTTAATGCGTTATTAAACAGTGAAATTAGTAATTATCAGCAGCTACAAGAACGTATAACCCGTTATCAAGAGAGTTTACTGAAACAGGCGAAACTGCATACCAAGCTGTTAGAGCAAAGTTACCAATCTAATACGCGTCCTTTCAAAGAGGTTATTGATGCCTACATCCATGAGCAGAACCTTACTTTAGAATATCAACAACTGTATTTCGATGGCCTTAAAAGCCTTTCTAACATCCGTTATTTTCAGGCACTTTAATAGGAAATTATTATGCGTTATTTATTAGTTTTAATTCTTGGTTTAGTGGTGGGCTTCTTTGCTACCAATAATGAGCAAATCAATAGTTTGTTTACTGCAACAGAAAAAACAGCAGAGCCGGAAATTTTGTATTGGGTTGCGCCGATGGATGCAAAATACCGCCGTGACAAACCGGGTAAATCACCAATGGGTATGGATTTAGTGCCTGTTTACGCGGAAGTGAAAAATGCCTCAAAGGCGGAACTTAAAGTCTTATATTGGGTTGCGCCGATGGATGCCAATTACCGTCGTGATAAACCCGGTAAATCACCTATGGGTATGGATTTAGTACCTGTCTATGAT
>JABXKR010000108.1 GCA_013619145.1 Psychromonas sp.
TATTCTCTGTTACTTTGGCTTATATAAAAGAAAATTCACTGGATGAATTATAAAATTTATTTTCCCCTCTCGAACGTGACTATTTAGGTATAGAAGAATTATGAGCAAATCACTTGTTATTGTGGAGTCTCCTGCAAAAGCAAAAACCATCAATAAATATCTAGGCAAGGATTTTATTGTAAAATCAAGTGTCGGACATATCCGCGATCTTCCTACCAGCGGTAGTGCCAAGAAAACAATTGATGCCAAGCCTAAAAAATCTTTGGCGGGTATGACACCGGCAAAAAAAGAGAAAGAAAAAGCGAAACGAACGCAAGAAGCGCTTGTTACTCGTATGGGGGTTGATCCAAATAATAATTGGAAAGCACGTTACGAGATACTGCCCGGCAAAGAAAAAGTGGTTAGTGAACTGCAAAAATTAGCCAAAGATGCTCCTACTATCTATCTCGCAACCGATTTGGATAGAGAGGGGGAAGCGATTGCATGGCACCTCCGTGAAATACTCGGTGGTGATCATTCAAAGTATCAACGTGTGGTGTTTAATGAAATAACAGAAAGTGCAATTCAAGAAGCTTTCCAACATCCGACAGAACTAAATATTGATGGTGTAAATGCCCAGCAAACACGCCGCTTTTTAGATCGAGTTGTTGGTTTTATGGTTTCACCATTGCTTTGGAAAAAAGTTGCCCGTGGATTATCAGCAGGTCGCGTTCAATCTGTAGCTGTGCGTTTATTAGTTGAACGTGAGCGCCTGATTAAAGCGTTTAATCCCGATGAATATTGGGATCTACATGCTGATCTGCAAAGTGTTAAAAAAACTGACTTACGTTTAGAAGTTTTTAAAGAAGATGGTAAATCATTTAAACCAACTACTGAAAAACAAACGCTAAACGCAGTTGAAACTTTAAAATCGGCACAGTACAAATTACTTTCACGTGAAGATAAACCGACTAAGAGTAAAGCCAGCGCTCCATTTATAACCTCAACATTACAACAAGCTGCCAGTACCCGTTTAAGTTTTGGCGTTAAAAAGACCATGATGCTTGCACAACGCCTTTATGAAGCTGGTTATATCACCTATATGCGAACAGACTCTACTAACTTAAGTAAAGAGGCTGTGGCGTCTGCACGTGATTACATAGGAGATGAATTTGGCAAAAATTATCTGCCTGACGAAGCTGTTGTATATAGCAGTAAATCCGGTGCTCAAGAAGCCCATGAAGCGATTCGTCCATCTGATGTGACGCAACTTGCGGCATTGCTGGCTGGTGTTGATCGAGATGCTCAGCGTTTATATGAGCTAATCTGGAGACAATTTTTAGCCTGTCAAATGTTACCTGCTCTTTATGATGCATCCACACTAGTTGTCGAAGCTGATAATTACTTGTTACGCGCTAAAGGACGCACCATGCGTTTTGCGGGTTGGACAAAAGCGCAACCCGTTGCTAAAAGCAAAGTGGATGAAGTACAACTGCCCGATCTGGCGATTGGTGAGTCCTTAAATCTTGTTAAACTTGATCCGCAACAACACTTTACTAAACCACCAGCTCGGTTTTCCGAAGCCGCATTAGTTAAAGAGCTTGAAAAGCAAGGTATTGGTCGTCCATCGACCTATGCCAGTATTATTTCTACGATTCAAGACAGGGGCTATGTCAAAGTTGATAAACGTCGTTTTTATGCTGTCAAAATGGGAGAAATTGTCAGTGATCGCCTGAGTGAGAATTTTGTTGATCTGATGAGTTATGACTTTACGGCGCAGATGGAAAGAAATCTTGATGCGATTGCAGAAGGCAAAGCAAATTGGACTGACGAATTAGACCGTTTCTATAAAGATTTAACTAATTTATTAGACAAAGCAGAGTTGCCGGTTGAAGAAGGGGGCATGCGCCTTAATGAACCTGTTGTTATTGAAGAGGTTCGCTGCCCTACTTGTGAACGCGCAATGGGAATCCGTACCGCTTCTACAGGTGTCTTCTTAGGCTGTTCCGGTTATGCACTGCCACCAAAGGAGCGCTGCAAAACAACCATTAACCTTGTTGATGGTGAAGAAGTTATTGATATTTTAAGTACTGAAGACGCAGAAACAGCTGCTTTAATGGCTAAAAAACGTTGTCCTAAATGTGATATGGCAATGGATAGCTATCTAATCGATGAAAGTCGAAAATTGCATGTTTGTGGTAATAACCCGCTTTGTGACGGTCATTTAGTAGAGCATGGCGAATTTAAGATCAAAGGTTATGATGGCCCGCTTGTCGAGTGTGACAAATGTGGCAGTGATATGCAGTTAAAAGACGGTCGTTTTGGTAAATACATGGGCTGTACAAACGAAGAGTGTAAAAACACCCGTAAAATTTTACGCAGCGGCGAAGTTGCGCCACCAAAAGAAGATCCTGTTGATCTGCCGGAATTAGAATGTGAACAGAGTGACGCTCATTTTATCTTAAGAGATGGTGCTTCTGGTCTTTTCTTAGCGGCAAGTACTTTCCCGCGTTCGCGTGAAACGCGTGCACCAAAGGTTGCAGAACTTGTCCGTTTTAGAGATCGTATCTCACCTAAATTTTACTATTTAGCTGATGCGCCACAACAAGATCCAGAGGGAAATTTAGCTGTGGTACGCTACAGTCGTAAAAATAAAGAGCAGTATGTGATGACTGAAATTGATAAAAAAGCGACTGGCTGGACAGCAAAATTTGTCGATGGAAAATGGTTAGAAGAACAAACCAAAAAAAGAGCGGTTAAGAAAACAAAATAGTATTTTGATTCTCTCTTTACAAAAGGTAGCGAAAGCTACCTTTTTTTTTTGCAAAAAAAAACATGTGAAGCAACTCTAAAAAAATGCAGTCGTTTCATCTATTTTTTGAGCTTATTCAAACTTATTCACGTCGAGGACCTTACTATTTCTCAGATAGCCTAATTTTATATCAATTTGAGATAAAAAAGAGCGAATTATGCCCCTGTACTCATTATTGAGTGAATTAGATCGTAAAGTTATCTTGTTCACATACGAAAAAAGAGACAATAAAAAAACTCCATTACCTTTTGGGGTATTAAGTGATGAGTATCGTTCCTATATTTTAACCGAAGGGGAGTATATCCTCTGGGAATTAGAAAAAAGAAAATTAACTGAAGTTGAAATCATTGCCCATTCATGGCTTGTTACGTCCCAAAAAAACTTCTCCTTACTTCTGCAGTTTCAAGAAAATAACCAGTTAAATATAAGCAGTTTATTTAATGATGAAAATTACGATGGCCATTGGCTGTTAGAGCATGGCATTTTAAAAGTACATTTCAATTATCAGGAACATGACTATGATATAAATATCATTGCAAATAATAACTGCTCAATTCATTCAGCTCTGCAGATAGTAGATGATTCAAGAGTTGATATTTTAAAAGTTGTGCCTTTAAGCCATGCTAAATATGGAAAAGCCTTAATTGATTAACAAAGTAAGCAAGGAACAATAATGACTCAACATATTGGATTATTAACCCGGGACACGGTTGCATTAATTCTTGCCGGCGGCAAAGGAAGCCGTTTAAAACAGTTAACGGAAGATCGCGCAAAACCAGGGTTACCTTTTGGTGGGAAATATAAAATTATAGATTTCACCTTATCGAATTGCATGAATTCCGGGATCCGAAGAGTTGATGTCTTAACTCAATATAAATCATCTGAGTTATTAGCGCATATACAAAAATCGTGGAGTCGAATGCCATGGGAATTAGGGGAATATGTCAATATTGTGCCCGCACAACAACAGATTGGTGATTTATGGTACCGGGGCACAGCAGATGCTGTATATCAGAATTTAAAACAGTTACGCAAACAGGATTGTAAGTATGTGTTGATATTAGGCGGTGATCATATTTATAAAATGGATTACAGCCGTATGTTGCGTCAGCATGCAAAACATAATTCAGATATTTCAATTGCTTCAATTCCAGTCGATAGCAAATCTGCCAGCTCATTTGGTGTTTTAAATATTGATGCAGATATGAAAATTAATCAATTCCAGGAAAAACCCGCACAGCCCGCACACATACCAAATCAGCCTGGTCAATCATTAGTGTCGATGGGCGTATATATTTTCAATTTTGATATCCTGGAAAAACTGCTCGTCGATGATGCCTCTCTGGAGGGATCGCAGCATGATTTTGGTTATAATATTATTCCCAAAGCGATACATGATTACCATGTCACGGCTTATATATTTGATAGCAAAGGTTGCGCTGATGTACAGGCTTATTGGAAAGATGTCGGAACCATAGATCAATATTTTCAGGCAAATTTAGATTTAGTTAAAATTAATCCGGAATTAAATTTATACGACAAACATTGGCCGATCTATTCATTTCAGGAGCAACTGCCCGGTGCTAAATTTATATTTAATGATGATTACTGTCGCGGTCAGGCAATAGACAGTGTTGTTTGCGCTGGCTGTATTATTTCCGGTGCTACAGTTGATAATTCATTACTGTCAACGCGTGTCACCATTGAGAAACATAGTTATATTAGTCATTGTGTTATTTTACCCAATGCAATTATTGGTAAATACTGCAACCTTTTCAATGTATTGGTTGTTGACGATTGTATTATTCCAGACGGATTCAGAATAGGTTACGATTATGAGCTTGATAAAGAGTTTTATGAAATATCAGAAAATGGCGTAAGACTTGTTACTCAAGAGATGATTGATAACTATATTAAGATTCATCACGGCGATTAGTCATTTTTATTTTAATTTCCGGCTCAAATTTTTTTAAACTATCATGTATACTGCACGCTTTGAAATTTTAGGGTAAATATCAATGCGTATTGCACTGGGTATTGAATATGATGGCGCTGCTTATTATGGCTGGCAACGTCAAAAAGAGGTTATCTCGGTACAAGAAGAGCTTGAAAAAGCACTATCTATTATTGCCAACCATCCTGTTACTGTAAATTGTGCTGGTCGTACCGACGCTGGTGTCCATGGTACAGGGCAGGTTGTTCATTTTGAAACAGAAGCCAACCGCAAAGATGTCGCATGGACATTGGGCGTTAATGCCAATCTGCCTGACGATATTGCTGTTCGTTGGGTTAAACATGTCGATCAATCATTTCATGCGCGTTTTAGTGCAACTGCGCGCCGTTATCGCTACATCATCTATAACAGTGAATTCCGTCCCGGGATTTTACGTAGCGGTTTAAGCCATTATCATATGCCACTTGATGTCGAGTTGATGCATCAAGCGGGTCAGTATATTCTAGGTCATCAAGATTTCACTTCATTTCGTGCACTTCACTGCCAAGCAAACAGTCCCAAACGTTGTATTGAATATCTTGATATTACCCGCCGTAATGACTTTATTATTATTGATATTAAAGCGAATGCATTCCTGCACCATATGGTACGTAATATTGCAGGCAGTTTAATTGAAGTTGGACGTGGTAAGCAGCCTGTTGACTGGTTAAAAACATTACTTGGTTATAAGGATCGCGCCAAAGCCGCCGCTACTGCAAAACCTGGTGGTTTGTATCTTGTTGAAGTTGATTACCCGGAAGAGTTTGATCTTCCAAGGCCCGCGTGTGGTCCATTGTTTTTAGATATGTAGTTTCTAGATATGTAGTTTTTAGAAAGTATCCGTTTCAGAATTAAGAGTTTCGATGATTTTATGCAAAAAAATTTAAATGAATGGTTAAGTTACTTAGAACAACTTCACCCGTGCGAGATCGAATTAGGTTTAACAAGAATTTCGAAAGTAGCAAAAGAACTTGATTTAATTCATTTCGATGCAACGGTCATTACAGTCGCCGGCACAAACGGCAAAGGGACAACCTGTGCTTTTCTGGAAGAGATTCTAATACAAGCAGGTTATAAAGTGGGGGTTTATAGTTCCCCGCATATTCAGCGTTATACTGAGCGTTTACGGATAAACCACCTTGAACTTTCTGAAAGTGAACATTGCCAGGCATTTGCAAAAATTGAAGCTGCCCGTAAAGATACCTCTCTTAGTTATTTTGAATATGTAACATTAGGCTGTTTACAACTTTTAAAACAAGCACAATGTGATTTTATTCTCTTAGAAGTGGGCTTAGGTGGCCGTTTAGACGCAACCAATATGGTGGAATCGGATATAAGCGTGGTTACTACTATCGGCATTGATCATATTGATTGGTTGGGTGACGACAGAGATAAAATCGGCTTTGAAAAAGCAGGAGTGTTTCGTGCGCATAAACCAGCCATTTGTGGTGAACTGAATCCTCCGCAATCATTAAAAGATTATGCGGAAAAAATATCAGCAGATATTATTTATGCCAATCAAGATTTTTGTTTTGAAGTTGAAGAAAATAGTTGGTCCTGGACGGGTAAAAAAACCATTACAGGTTTAAGTCATACTTTGATGCCGATGCAAAATGCATCAACTGCGCTGGCGGTTATTGAAGCTTTAAATCTTAATATTGCAGATTCCTTAATTCGCGACTCATTACAGCAGGCTAAGCTTGCAGGGCGGCTGCAAAAAATCGAAACGGATGATCAGTTTGATATCTATCTTGATGTTGCACATAATCCGCAGTCTGCGCAGTATTTAGCGGAACAGATTAAACAACTAAGCGCAGATAAAGATTCAAACTGCAGAGTGTTTGCGATTGTCGGTATGCTGGAAGATAAAGATATAACAGGTACATTTGCACAGATTAACAATCAGCTTGATGATTGTAGCCTTATTAGCTTAGACTGTTACCGTGGCGCATCGAGTGAAACACTGCTTAAACATTACCAGGCGAGTAAAAACAGACAATGCAATGTAAATTGTTTTGGAAATGTCGAGTCAGCTTATAAAAGTGTCATTAACAAGGTAAGCTCATCTGATATAATCGTTGTTTTTGGATCCTTCTATACAGTTTCCGATTTTTTAACTTTTTCACAAGGGTAATACGTGGCCCAGTCCGATCAGCTTGCAAGTAAAGTTATCATTTCAGAAAGTGAAGAAAATAACATAACAAGCGTAGCGACCGATAAAGATCTACAAAGCGATGTTGCAAATGAACAGTGGGAAATAGAAGAGGTTGCGCAAACTGTCACAATTTCAACGACTAAAGTGGTTAAAGAATCAGCTAAAAAAACTCAGCCTGCCCCCCAAAAAAAACCGGCTAAAGTTGCAGTGCCGCAAAGCGCATGGACAATTCAACTTGGCGCATTTCAAAATGCCAAAAATATTAATATCCTGCTGAAAAAATTACATAAAGCTGGGTTTCAGGCGCATACCGTGCCAACTGAAGTGATTGATGGCGAACTGACGCGTGTATTTGTTGGACCGGATGTATCTAAAAAGAAATTAGAAAAACAGCTGTCTCATTTAAAGCGTTTAACGCAACTGCAAGGAAAATTAATACCGTTTAATGCAGTAAACCCGTAGATTATTTTACAGCATTTAATTTTTAACTCTGCTAAGATGCGCTCGTTTGAAGCGCTTAGCGAATATAATATTAAGGACAACAATGAGTTGGTTTGATTTCGCCATTCTTGGCATTATTGCATTTTCATCCCTTATCAGTTTAGTACGAGGGTTCACGAAAGAAGCTATCTCCCTTATCACATGGTTCACCGCCTTTTTTATTGCCAGCAATTTTTATCCAGAAGTCTCCCGATATTTAACACAGCTCGATGATCAATTAATTCGTAATTCGCTCTCTATCGCCATCCTCTTTATTTCTGTCTTATTACTCGGTGCATTAGTTAACTATATTATTAATCGTTTAGTTTCAGTAACGGGGCTGTCCGGCACAGATCGTGTTATTGGTATTCTGTTTGGTGCTATCCGTGGAGTGCTGATTGTTAGCGCTGTACTCTTTTTTATTGATTCATTTACAGGTTTTAATCAAGCTAAATGGTGGACGGAATCGACTTTAATTCCTGAATTTGGAATTATTATTGAATGGTTTTTTGAACATATTGAAAACTCATCGAGTTTTTTGAATAACCTTTCGAAATAAATTTATAAATAAATTATTAGTGAAATTAAGAGTCAGCCATTGACTGTAAGCCGTTGGCTAAACTCCTGATATATAAGCATTATCAACCGGTCCTGCACTTGCAAGTGCTCGATTGAAAAATATATTTTAAAATTAATCATTAACTATCTATAAAATAAAGGCGTTAACTTATGTGTGGAATCGTTGGCATCGTTGGCTCAACTCCCGTTAATCAAAGCATTTATGATGCATTGACCGTATTACAACACCGTGGACAGGATGCGGCTGGTATTGTCACAATCGCAGACGATAATTTTAAACAGCGCAAAGCAAATGGTTTAGTAAAAGATGTATTTGAATCTAAACATATGCAGCGTTTAAAAGGGACTATCGGTATTGGTCATGTGCGTTACCCTACTGCAGGCAGCTCAAGTGCGGCAGAAGCGCAACCGTTTTATGTTAACTCACCTTGGGGACTGGCATTAGCGCATAATGGCAATTTAACTAATGCAACTAGCTTGCGTGAATCCTTAATTAAGTCTCGTCGTCATATCAATACGACTTCTGACTCTGAAGTATTATTAAATATTTTCGCTGCAGAACTTGATAAAGTGCAAGGTAACAAATTATCACCAGACGATATTTTTAATGCTGTTAGTGATGTGCATAAACAAGTAAGTGGCGCTTATGGTGTAGTTTCATTAATGATTGGCCATGGTCTGGTTGCATTCCGTGACCCAAATGGCATCCGTCCTCTTGTATTAGGCTCACGTAAAACAGATGAGGGTGATATGGAATATATCGTTGCTTCTGAAAGTGTTGGTTTAGATACCATCGGCTTTGAAGTGATGCGTGATGTTGAGCCTGGTGAAGCTATTTTCATTACAGAAGATCGTCAACTTTATACTAAACAGTGTGCAGAAAATACGAGCCTGCATCCATGTATCTTTGAATATGTTTACCTGGCGCGTCCCGATTCAACCTTAAGCGGTATTTCAGTATATGAAGCACGTTTAGAAATGGGCCGTAAACTTGGCGCAAAAATTAAACGTGAATGGGCTGATGTCGAAATAGATGCCATTATTCCAATTCCTGAAACTTCAAACGATATCGCATTACAAATCTCAAACGAATTAGATATCCCTTACCGCCAGGGGTTTGTTAAAAACCGTTATATTGGTCGTACGTTTATCATGCCTGGTCAAACACAGCGCCGTAAAGCAGTACGTCGTAAGTTAAACCCAATTACTGCAGAGTTTAAAGATAAAGCTGTATTACTGGTTGATGACTCAATTGTACGTGGTACTACATCAGAGCAAATCGTTGAGATGGTTCGTGATGCGGGTGCTAATAAAGTATATCTGGCTTCTGCTGCTCCTCAAGTTTGTCATCCAAACGTTTACGGTATTGATATGCCGACAGCGTCGGAGTTAATTGCTTATAACCGCAGTGTTGAACAGATCAGCGATTGTATCGGCAGTGACGCACTGATTTTCCAAGACCTTGAAGATTTGAAAGATGCAGTTGGCAAACAAAATCCTAATGTTGATGGTTTTGAATGTTCAGTATTTGACGGTGTTTATGTGACAGGTGATATAGACCAGTCATACTTTGATTATCTGGCAAGTTTACGCTGTGAAGATGCTAAGAAAATACAGGAACAAAAAGAAGAGATTGCAAGTCTAGAGTTATATAACGAATCTTAATATCTGTTGCTGGTTAAGTGATAATAAAAAACACAGCTTATGCTGTGTTTTTTTTTGGAAAGAAATTAATAATTTCTGATTTTTAAAAAGCCGCAGCTTGTTGTGTTTTTTTGTTTCTGCACTTCGTACTCTTTATAAAAAGCCGCAACTTGTTGTGTTTTTTTATACCTTTAAAATAGTTAAAGCCGCAACTTGTTGTGTTTTTTTATACCTTTGAAATAGTTA
>JABXKR010000111.1 GCA_013619145.1 Psychromonas sp.
ATATTACAAAATAGATGGGGATAAAAAAAAGATTATCAAGTGAACTTGCTAATTTTTTTCTTTGTACAAAAAAAAGCCTGTATTAAAAAATACAGGCTGTAAGGAAACTACTTTAGTTATGGTTAAATTAACTCATTGACATTTTTGGCTGCGATAATTCATTAACGAGTTGATTAATTTGACTGACTACAATCAAAATGCTTTTTTCACTTTTCTGATGTTGATAAGCAACAACCTTGCCCTCAATAACTCTTAAACGCCCCAGACCCGCAATAAAAATACGACCGTTAAAAAATCCTTTTACAAACTTTGCAATTTGACGGGGTTGATACTTTTTAAAACTTCTTAACGTCATAGAATTTTTAATATCCACATTTAACCCTTTTAATTTTTAGACAATAAACTTTTAGAATACTAACTTATCACTATTTTGTGACATCTTAATGCAATCAAGCTCAATTTCAACATTTCTTATTTAGATTATCTGCTTTAAAGCATATTTATCAAATAAAACACGATGTTATGTGACACTCCCCGAGTAACTTTATTTTTCATCATCTTTACGTTCGAACTCCCCCTCAATTACATCTTCATCAATTTTTTGACGAGTAAAAGGAGAGCCTGTTTGTGAGTGAGAAAATGAACCCGACATAGAAGCTGTTGGGTTTAATTTTACATTTGCCAATACGCTTTTTGCAATACTCGCTCTAATCCTTGGTTGCAGTAATAATAAACCACAAAAATCGGTTACAAAACCAGGTGTAACCAACAACACCCCTGTCACCAATAACATAACACCTTCGATAAGCTGCAACCCAGGCATTTCACCTTGTGCCATACGTTGCTGCAGCTGTTGTAAAAGTTGCAGCCCCTGACTGCGCACTAATGCTGAGCCAATTAATGCGGTAACAATAACCAAGGCAACCGTTGGCCATGCACCTAAAAAACTACCGACTTTAACCAGAACAAAAATCTCTAATAATGAAACACTGGTAAAAACTAAAAATAATCGTGCAAACATGTTTGCTCCTAGTAACTATATTATCTATTTATGTAACTGTGTATATAAGGACGCTTTAAGGAGAATTCAAGGTAATACCTTCCGATTGATAACCAAATAATAAACAGTCCGGTAATCGCAAACCCAAAAATCAGTTCTATTATCATTAGCTTCGGTAATGTTAGTCCGCAAAACATTATAAAAGTTCATGACGATAAATCGGTGAGGGATTTTGCCTATAAATAATGTACCCAATAGCAATTTAATTAGTAACTATTCAGCCCCCAAAAATTTGAGGTGTTTTATTATAAAACAAGCATTGTAAATGCTCAGGGCTAAGCCATTTATGCTGAGTTCAAGGCGAAAAAGCGCAGTTTAGTCGTTTAAATACTACGTACATCCTTGTACTACGCCTTTTAGGCCATTCTACGAATGTTGAAATTCTTTCCAGAAGAATTTTTGAGCATTTTTCAACGCGGACAAATATGTATGGATCTCAGTAAAGTCTAACGCAGTGATTTTAATGAACTGTTTATCAGAAAGAGCGGTCCAAGTACCATTACCAGAAGAATAACAATCAGTTGCAAGAGGGCCAACCCCAGTTCCAAATTGAATTTCATTTTCAGCGGGAATAAATCTAACCCCCATTTTATTGGCACTGCTAATTGAGCCTGTCGAATCATGATCATAATAATAAACAATACAATGCTTATCTGCTGATCTATCCACTGTCTTACTTGCACCACTTCCCACCATAAAATCAGGACCACCATAACCTGCTCGTCTTATATCAGTCTCCATAATAGAGATTATTGATTGTAAATCAGTACGCAAACGAGAGTATTTTAAACTTTTTGCCCCCGTAGAAACACCGGTTACATATAAGCCGATCACCATAGCCAACAATACTGAACCAAGTAACAGTGCGATTAATAGCTCAACTAATGAAAAACCTTTTTGCGTCACTAACATTTTTTATACCCCAATTGTTCTTGATCAGGCGAACAAACTCGTAAACGCACTACCCCTTGAATGACCCTTAGCTTATAACCATTTGTATCAGAGAAGGTCACGCCGCCTGTCTCGACACTGAATCTCATCGGAGAATAAGATGCTCGATTACCGCTAAAAGTTACATTAGATGCAGACAACACTTTACCATCGGTCAACTCCTCGACCACCTCTAAACCATCTAACAGACAAGAATTAGCGACAAAACAATCACAAGACGATAAATCACTCATAGCCATTTTCCATGTTCCACTATTTCCCAATTGACAAAAGTGTACATAAACCTTTTTGTTGTGCTTAATAGATTGCGATTTTGCTAAACGTAAAAAATGGTAAAGATGCTCACTCTTTTGTACTAATGCTTGTTGTGAAAAAATGCCACTGTAGGCATTTACACCAATCGAAATTAAAATTCCAAGCACAGCCAAAGTGACAAGCAACTCAATTATAGTAAAGCCTGACCTTTTGCAATGACGTTTTTTCAACAGCAGGTTCAACAAACAGTTAATTTCATTTCAATTTGTTTAAACACTTAAATTTCCTTAAGTTCCTGCTCAATCGAGCGGTAGCGCTGCTTTGACAAATCATCAAGCGGTCCTGCTTCAACCACGTTAATACACTGCTTGGCAATACGTTTTTTCTTAGCGAACTCTTCAGTGGATGGCCAACCTTTGGTTATTGACTGGGCTAAGTTTAACGATAACTGAGTATTGTTTGGCATGATTTCATGTGCATCAAGGAAGATACTTGTTGAAGCTGGATATAAACCGCTACGATAAAGTTTAATACCCTGCTCATTAAGACTAAGTAGTTTAGCGATTTTATCTTTATGATCCTGGTTAACTTTATTGATAAGCAACAAATCACTCATTACCTCAATACTGTTACTATCTTCAGGAAAAGAAATTAACGCCATAATTTCATCATACTTTTCATTATCACCGAGCTCAAACCAGGTTTTGGCCAACGCTAAGCCACTATCCCGCCCGCAATCAACAATCATTTCAACATTGCAATTTTTAAGCGATTCTGTTGCAGATTTTAACAATCCTTTCATAATCATAATGCGTGAAAACACCACTTTTTCAAGTTCATGAAAGAGAGCTTTATCAAAGCGTTGTGAAGCACTTTTCAAGGTTGCTTGCACCTGTGAAAATATTTTAGCCTGCTGCAATTCGTTACTGTTTCGGGCTCGATCTAACAGACAATGAATATAGTTGAAATGATGATCGATATGTTCATGCACAGAAAAGCGTGTATTTTCTAATACCGTTTTAAAACAGCGTTGCGCAATCTCCCAATCGCCCTCTAACAATGAAAGGTTAGCTAACGCCCGCTGTCTTGGAATATTTTTGGGAGAGAGTTTTACCGATTCAACTAATATATCTTTTGCTTCTGAGTAGCATTTTCGTTGTGCATAAATACTGGCTAACCAGTTTAAAGCCTCAATGCGGGTTTCTCTTAACTCGCATAACTCATTTAATAGTGTTGCGGAGTTTATGTAATCACCAAGATGATAATATGCGATCGCTTTTCCCAATTTAGCCCAAGAAAAATCTCGAAGAGCCAAAATTGAATTATATAAATCCAATGCTAATTGAGGGTGTTTTAAATTAAGTAACACCTCCCCTTTCAGACGCATAATTGCCAGCGTATATTTACTACTCGCTTTAGTCGCTTTTGCGCATTCAGCTAATGCTTTTTTATAGTTTTTTACAGCAAGGGCATCATAAATGCCGCCGAGTACTTTACGCTTCTCTAATGCTCTAACTAAACGGGTTTCTAATTTTTTATAAGAAAAAGGTTTCAGTAAATAATCATCAGGCTGTAGCTCTACTAAACCATGCACTACTTGCAGAGCGGTTTCCGCACTAATCAAAATAAAGACAGTGCTACTTTTCAGTAGATCTCTTAGTTTTAACTCTTCAAATAATTGATAACCATCTTTGCCTTTCCCTAAATTAAAATCACATAAAATAAAATCAAACTTTGTGGCTTCACATAATTCAAGCGCACGATCACCGTTGCTTGCCACTGCAATCTCTTTACAGCCTAACATTTGTAACATGCCTTTTACGGCACTTCTGATGGTGTCAATATCATCAACGACTAACACCGACTGTGTAGAAAAAAAATTACTGGGTAATGCCATAATTTGTTAATACCTAACATATAAAAATAAAAAGGGTTATTAAAGCTTAGCTGAACAGAGGACTTTCGCTATTAAATTAACTAATTAAAGCATACGAGCATCATAAAACTGCAATACTTAATGCTTATTGTTTCCTTATTAACACTGTTTTCACCATGCAAAGAAGGAATTGATATGCAATATAATCACAATACAGAGATACAACTGACTGATGAGGAAATACTATTTTCTCCTGCCAAAAAAAGAACTCAGAAAGCAAGAATGTGGCGAGAAATAGAAGAGCTTGAAGCGCGTCAAAAATTATCAAAGGAGCTACGCGATATTGACCAAAGCTTTGCCCTTTCATTAAATGATTTAGTTTAAACTAAATTATCCGGACAAATAAAAAACGCATCATTTTTGATGCGTTTTTTTATTCAACTTGAAAAAGTTTGTAAACTAAATTTGGAATAATGATTCTATCGACAATCCCTGTTGAGAGAGTACATCTCGTAAACTTTTTAAAGCTTCTACTTGAATTTGACGAACACGTTCACGTGTTAAACCAATCTCTTTACCAACATTTTCCAGTGTTGCAGCTTCATAACCTAATAAACCAAAACGTCTTGCTAATACTTCGCGTTGTTTGGGATTAAGATCTTCTAACCAGTCTACGATACGTAACTTCATATCGTCATTTTGTAATTCATTCTCAGGAGTCGTTTCTTTACGATCCGGAATAATATCTAATAGTTCTTTATCTGAGTTGTTACCAATTGGGATATCCACTGAACTAATACGCTCATTAAGCTTTAATATCTTAGCGACATCTTTCGCGGAAACATCTAACTCTTTAGCAATATCTTCAGCAGTCGGCTCATGAGTTAGCTTGTGCGCTAACTCTCGCGCAGTCCTAAGGTAGACATTTAACTTTTTAACAATATGGATAGGAAGACGAATGGTACGTGTTTGATTCATGATTGCACGCTCTATGGTTTGCCGTATCCACCATGTTGCATAGGTTGAAAAACGGAACCCTTTTTCCGGATCAAATTTTTCAACTGCCCGAATCAATCCTAAATTACCCTCTTCAACCAAATCTAAAAGAGATAAACCGCGGTTGTTATAACGACGGGAGATTTTAACCACCAGTCGTAAATTACTTTCAATCATACGCTTACGTGAGACGTCATCACCGCGTAATGAGCGACGTGCGTAATACACCTCTTCCTGAGCTGTTAATAATGGAGAAAAACCAATCTCACCGAGATAGAGTTGAGTGGCATCCATTATTTTTAATTCACTACTTGCGGTTACTTTGTTTGCATCTACATTTTTATCTATATTTTTATCTATAGTTCTGTCATCTTGACATTCTTGTAAATTGCTTTTAGCCACTTTACCCATAGCTAATATCCCCTTTTTTTGAATACTTAAATTCTTCTTTTTCGCTCTAAGAGTTGTGTTGCAATGGCCCATAACATTCCCTTATATAATTAAAGATAATCTAGGTTTATTGCACAATAATGATGCTGGATGCCGAATATTTACCGCTTTGGCAGGTAACGTAACGGATCGACTGATTTACCACGGTAACGGATTTCAAAGTGTAAATGCACACTTTCAGTGCCGCTATCGCCCATTATTGCTATTTTTTGGCCCACTTTAATTTTTTCATTCTCACGAACTAATAGTTTTTCATTGTGTGCATAAGCGCTTAAATAATCATAATTATGTTTAATAATAATTAGATTGCCATAACCGCGTAAACCACTACCTGCATAAACAACCTTACCAGATGTGGTTGCATAGATAGCTGTTCCACGTTGATTGACAAGACTAATTCCTTTCATCCCGACTTGCGAGGAGGAAAACGTTTTAGTTAACTTCCCTTTTGCAGGCCAACGCCAGACACTTACTTTTTTATTGTTCGTTTGTTTGTTTTTTATTGTTGTTTTAGCTACTTTTCCATCAGCCTTGTTTGCAGAATATGCTTTTGTTTTTTTCTGTACAACCTTTTCATTGCTGTTTTTATTGCAGCTTTGACCTGTGCAGTGTGTTGAAGCGTTTTTATCTATTTTTTGTGAAGAGAGGTCACTTTTTGCAGTTGTTTTTTTTGCCTTGCTAGGTTTTTGTTGCTTTTTTTCTATTAGATTTAATATCTGTCCTTCGTAAATAGTATAGGGTGGCTTTAAATTATTACGCTTAACTAATGTTTTAACGTCAAGATCCGATTTCCATGCAATTGCATACAAGGTATCACCGGCTTTAACTTTGTAGTTTTTTAATTTTTTAGCAGAGAAACTGCTCTTCGAAGAACTTTTAGAGGGGGCACTATGTTTGCTTTTGCTTAAGGTCAGATCGGAAACAGGGGCTCTGGAGCCTGATGATGAACACCCTGACAGCCCCCAGAAAAGTACGATAAAAACAGCAAAATATTTCACAAGCAGTTAGTGCTTCACTATTAAATATAAAATTACGGCAAGCAAAATTGTTATCCACCCCAAAATATCAATATATTTACTCAGTTTCGCTTCCATCTTTTCACCACCTAAAACCATTAAACCAGCCACTACAAAGAAACGCAAACCTCGACCAATTAATGCTGTCAACATAAAGGGTAAAAACACCATACTCATTACACCGGCGGTAATGGTAAACACTTTAAAGGGAATCGGCGTAAAACTGGCAATAAAAATAACCATTACCCCCCACTGTGAAAACCAGGCTTGCGCTGTTTGCATCTTATCCTGATAGCTCATGAACTCTATAAAAGGCAAAACAACGGGCTCATATAAAGCATGACCAATGTAATAACCAACTGCACCACCAATAACAGAAAAAATGGTTGCGCCTAACGCAAAACGCCAAGCTAATTGGCGTTTAGCAAGCGCCATTGGCGCTAACATGATATCAACAGGGATAGGCCAAAAAATGGACTCAATAAAAGCGGTCATATACAGATAAAATGGCGCGTGCTTATGTTTTGACCAAAGCATTACTTTGCCATAAAGCGGGGAAAATATTTTCACGGTGTTTTCTCATCTCGTAAATTAAAAAATCTGAGTGTTGGTTTTATTAACAGTCAGGCTTAGCGTTAAATTATTTATCTAAACATATCGAAAGAGTTGATAATTATCACGTCGCCGTAAAATCACTAATTAATTCACGCAAAACACTGGTCGCATAACAACCCGATGGCAAATAAAAATCGATTTTCACACTACTGTCATCAAGCCAAGTAGCACTAAATTTTTCAGGGATTAATAACAAAGGTCGACGCTCTTGTTTCAAACCATTTTTAGCCAACCCCGCCTGAATCTCCTGGTAAGTTGATAAGAGTGCTGTTTCATACTCTTTCGCATCTAACTCAGAGGTCAGCTCTCCCGCTCCCCATAAAGGTGCGGTTAAACAGATTTCACGTTGCTCTAAACGCAGCATTGTCGCGGGCTCAAGATCCGTTAACGGAAAAAAAGAACGATTGCCAACAAACTGAACACAGTCACCTAACAATGGTTTTTTATACAAATCATCTTTGATACGCGCAGAAATCACTTGATTAAACAGATAACTGCGAGCTGCGCTTAAATAAATACCGCGCTTAAAACGATCTTTTATTTTTCGTCCTTGAAACATAGTTAAAGCCGCATTGACATTGTTACCATCAAAACCAAAACGCTGCTGCCCAAAATAGTTCGGCACACCATCCTGCACTTGCTGTAATGCTTTTTGCAGCGCGCTTTTATCACTAATTTCACGTAAAACAATTGAAAAGTAGTTACCTGCTAACGCGCCCGTTTTTATCTTTTTATTATGGCGAATAACTTTTAAAATCGTTACACCGGGTGATTCAAACTGCGAAAAATCGGGTGTGATTTTTCCAGGGATATGCAATGAAAACCACTGTTTTGTATCCCCCTGACGATCTTTAAGGCCTGCGTAGCTAACATTGCGTGCCGGGATAGCTGCAAATTTCGCCAG
>JABXKR010000112.1 GCA_013619145.1 Psychromonas sp.
CCTCAGGACCTGTTTTACACATATATTCAATGGCATCTTGATCACCAATGTAATCCGAACCTTTAACGGTATCGTACATATGCCATTGCCAATCATCCGGATGGGCGTTACCAAGCGCAACGGTTATACCGCCTTGCGCTGACACTGTGTGGGAGCGCGTTGGAAAAACTTTACTAATCAGCGCACAACTTTTACCTTCTTGCGAAATAGAAAGTGCCGCGCGCATACCTGCACCACCAGCACCAATTACAATCGCATCAAATTCTCGAATAGGAAGCGTCACGTTAAATACCCCACAAAATTACAAAACCAAAAAGAACATATATAAATGCAACAGATGTTAATGAAAACTGTAAAAAACCACGTAATAATGTATTTTTTACATAATCAGTTAAAACTTGCCAGATACCTATCCATGCATGGACCAAGATCGCAATCAGTGCAAATAATGTAAACACTTTTGTTAACGTTAACGAAAAAAACCCGATCCAAACTGTATAAGAGATATCTGCAGAGCTGATAAAACCAACAAGGTAAAGAAAATATGCAAGCAGTATAATCGCGCTTGCACGTAATAAAATATAATCATGAACACCGCTTCGACCGAAAGTGCCAGCAACCTTTACCATAGTAAAATCCCCGCTAAAATAGATAATACAGCTGTTAATAGAAAAGCAAATTTAGCACTCAATGCAGCACTTTCCATCTCTTCCCAAAAACCAAGATCTTGAATCATATGACGAATACCAAAAACAGCATGGTAAGCAAGTGCTGTCAGGCTTCCCCAGATAACAAGATTAATCAGCAGATGATCAAAATAACTGGCAACTTTAAGAAAATCCTGCTCAGAAGTTAACGAGCAGTTTAGAAGTATTAGAAACAGGGCTAATGCGATAAATACAATTATCCCCGATATACGATGTAAGATTGAGGCAGTTGCAGTTATAGGGAACTTAACCGTCGCTAGATCCAGATTTTTAGGTCTCTCTTTACGCACAATTTGTCTCTTTTTATTAACGAATAAGCAGGATTACTTAATATATACAATATAAATACCATTGTTAGCACAATGTTAATACTTTGTAACTGTGAAATACTGTTTTTTTGTAATACAAAGGCAATAAAAAGCAATTTTGTGATAGATATTGCAGATTTACATTAACCATAAATATCAATTAATTCGAACTATTATCAATATCTTAGATAACATTACTGGTTATTTTTAAAACAAATTTCAAAGAGTCAATTTTTCAGATCTCAAACTAGGGATGTTAAAATTGACAAGGCCAAATTTAGCCTGTAAAAATAGATGTAGTGAAATTCACGCAAATTTTTAAAAAGCAGGGGAGCATCAAATGACGGACCAAAAAGCAATACTTCACTTACCGGGGCAGGAAGCTATCGAGCTACCAATCCTTAAAGGAACCGCTGGTAATGATGTGATTGATATTAGCAGCTTAGGAAAGACAGGCTACTTTACCTATGATCCAGGATTCCTTGCAACAGCTTCATGTGAATCAGCCATTACTTATATTGATGGCGAGAAAGGTATTCTTCAACACCGCGGCTACCCGATAGCTCAACTTGCTGAAAAATCAGATTACCTTGAAGTCTGTTACTTACTGTTAAATGGTCAGTTACCAGATAAGGAAGAGTTTGATAAATTCCATAGTGTGGTATTACACCACACTATGATTCATGAGCAGTTAGCAAAACTTTATTCAGGTTTCCGTCGTGATTCACATCCGATGGCAATTATGGTTGGTGTTGTTGGCGCACTATCTGCGTTCTATCATGACTCGCTTGATATTACTAATGAAAAACATCGTGAGATTGCAGCTTACCGCCTTATTTCTAAAATGCCGACACTGGCAGCTATGAGTTACAAATACGCACATGGGCAGCCTTTTGTCTACCCGGATAACCGCCTTTCATATGCAGGTAACTTCTTGAAAATGATGTTTGCCGTGCCGTGTGAAGAGTACAAAGTAAATCCTGTACTTGAACGTGCGATGGATAAAATATTTATACTGCATGCTGACCATGAACAAAATGCCTCAACTTCGACCGTACGTTTAGCCGGCTCTTCAGGCGCGAACCCATTTGCATGTATAGCATCGGGTATCGCTTCTTTATGGGGACCCGCTCATGGCGGTGCAAACGAAGCATGTCTGAATATGCTTGAAGAGATTGGCTCGGTGGATCGCATCCCAGAGTTCATCACTAAAGCAAAAGATAAAGATGATCCATTCCGTTTAATGGGCTTTGGCCATCGTGTTTATAAAAGTCATGACCCACGCGCAACAGTGATGCGTAAAACCTGTCATGAAGTATTAAACGATCTGAAAATCGATGATCCGCTACTTGACGTAGCAATGGAGCTAGAGCGAATTGCTCTTGAAGATCCATACTTTATTGAGAAGAAGCTTTACCCAAATGTAGATTTTTACTCGGGTATCATTCTTAAGGCAATGGGTATTCCAAAATCAATGTTTACCGTTATCTTTGCTATTGCACGTACAGTTGGTTGGGTATCTCATTGGAAAGAGATGCTGGATCAACCGGGACAACGTATTGGTCGTCCGCGCCAGTTATATACAGGTGAAGTTGATCTGCATTTTGATCATGTTGATGATCGTTGTAACTAAACACTAAATTAACATTAACTTGTATTAGCAGTTAGTTACCCTAAATATGCCAGTGTTTACACTGGCTTTTTTATGCCTTATAAACGCGGTAGCAGATGACCATTTACATTCCAGAACTTACTGATAACAACACCCTCTTCCCCGATGTAAACAGAGCATTAAAGGAGCCTGACGGTCTATTGGCAATGGGCGGAGATCTCAGCCCGCAGCGTATAATAAATGCCTATAAAAATGGGATATTTCCATGGTTTAGTGATGGTGAACCTATTTTATGGTGGAGTCCCGGCAAACGCGCCACCATTAAAGCAAACTTTTGCCATATCAGCAGAAGCATGAAAAGATTGCTTAAAAGCAATAAGTTTACCGTCACCATCAATAGTGCATTTGCACAGGTCATAAACAGATGTGCGAAACCAAGAGAGTATCAGGCTGAAACCTGGATAACCGATTCCATGATTGCTGCTTATATTAAACTGCATCAACTCGGTTTTGCCCATTCGGTTGAGATCTGGCAAGAACAGAAATTAGTAGGCGGATTATATGGTATTTGTATCGGAACGCTTTTTTGCGGTGAGTCGATGTTTAGTGAAGTAAGCAACAGCTCCAAGGTGGCATTTATCGCTTTAAACCAGCATCTGCACCGCTTTCAAGGCGAACTCATTGACTGTCAAATGCAGACAGCACATCTTCAGAGTCTCGGGGTTCAGGAACTCTCTCGTGAGCAGTTTATTGCTGATTTACAAAAATGCAGGGATAAAAAAATCGACCGGGGTTGCTGGGATCGTCAGGAGGTTATTGTAAAGCACACAAATGGCTAAAACCTGTTGCTTTAGCCATTTTATTGGATTCTGTTTATAAAGTAAAAACTAACAGGATTCTAATTGTTTATTCATTGCCGCTAATACTCCCTTACGGGTAATTAAACCGATAAACATATTATTTTCATCTACAACAGGATAGATTTTGGGTTTTGAATTTAACATCTGTTGTGCTAAATCAACAATACTCATATCAGGTTTAACAGTAAGACCTGTCGTGACCATGATATCTTCAACTAATGCGACCAACTCACAGTAATAACTTGCTTCAATCATTTTAGCTAAACAATCCTGCTCTGAAAGCCAACCAATAACACGGCCGACTTCATCAACCACCGGTCCGCCGATGTATTTACTTTTAAGTAATTTTTCAACGGCAGTTTCAATAGTCATCTCTTTTTTAAAAGAGATTCCTTTTCCCGTCATAAAATGCGAAACCTTTAAATCCTGTAAATCCTGTAAATTATCCATATAGCCCTAGCTCCCTATTTGCTTTACTAAAAGTTTACTCTTCTTTAACAGTTTGTCGATTATTTGTAACAAATATAATTTGAATTAAATCAAAGTTAAATTAAATTGCCTTCACTTGCCTTTACTCGCTAAAATGCCCGCATATTTTTATATACAAATAAGGTAGTGTAATGGCCTCTCTACAAGACCAGTTAATGAAATCTGGACTGATCAATAAACAAAAAGCAAAACAAGCACAAACTGAAAAACGCCGTAAAGCAAAACAGAAAAAGAAAAAAGGCACTGTTGAAGTATCTGATGTTCAAACAGCTATTAATGATCAAAAAGAGATTCAAAGACAGCAAGACTTGGAAAAAAACCGACAAGCTCAAGCTGAGTTAGATGCGCGCTCTGCACATGGAAAACTTATTCAGATGATCGCTCAACACTGTGAAAAAGCATATCAAGGTGAGCTTGATTACCATTTTACTTATGATAACAAAGTAAAACGTATCGCGATTAATGAGAAAACCCAACAGGGGCTAAGCATCGGCTTATTGGCTATTTGTGTATTAAATGACGAATTTTATTTAATCAATAAAGAAGCAGCAGCAAAACTAACTGAAATTGATCCGTCAGTATTGGTTGCTTTACATGAAAAAGTAGAAATATCAGACATTGAAGAAGATGATCCGTATGCCGAGTTTGCAATTCCAGATGATCTAATTTGGTAAACAGTTAAAACGGTCTTTGAATACACTAATAAAGCGATTCAAGACCGTTTTTCAATTCCTTTTGCTATATCGAGCCTTATCGGGTTAAAAGGGCACTGGGTATCCACGCTCTCGTTGATAAACAATATCCCCAGTCTACTTAGCTATATATAAAAAAGAATTGCCGCTTACTATTGCCCAAATACTTGCTTTAGCAAATTCGTGGTTTGTTTGACAGGATCCTGTCGAATAGCAGCCTCTTCTTTTGCAAGGTAATAAAAAATACCATTTATCCCCTTTTCTACTACATGTGCGGTTAAATTTGCTTTTACATCAGGTACAAAAGGTAACTCATCGTATTCCCCCATGACCTTGTCATAGGCTTGCACGGCCCCGACTTGAGATAGACTATCTTGTACAACCGGCCCCATTTGATCACTTAAAGGTTTAGACATTTTAGCCTTAAAATATTGCGTTGCAGAATCCTCTGGGCCATCATAAATAGCCTTAACATCCTCAAAGGTCATCGCCGTGATAGCTTCTAAAAAAAGAGTTTTTGCCTGAGGCGTTGCAGCTTCAGCCGCACGGTTAAGTTTAAGCTCAAGATCATCAACCAGACTTTCCATGCCCACACTTGATAACATTTCTTTTACCATTTTTAACTCATCGGGTAACGGTATATGTATTGCGCTGTCTGCATTAAAGCCATCAGTTGCACCTAACTGGCTAACGACATTTTCCGAGCCTATCCGCAACGCTTCTTTAAATGCTCCGTTTATATCAATATTACTAGGGGTTTTACCCTTAGTTGTTACCTCTTCCGTTGCCTCTTGCTCAGTAAAAATATCGAGTCCTTTCTCCCACCAATTCGCTTCTGCATTTGCTTGATTGACAAAAATGGATAAGATAAATAAACAAATCACGTGGTTGAAATATTGCATAGGATCTCCTTACAGCGAATTAAATTGTTTAATACGTAATTATTTTATAGTTCACACTGTGAATAAATACAAACGAGCAAAATGCGAAAAAGTGGGCGGCAGGGCTCGCATTAAATCATGGCGTAGGTTGGTGAACAAAAATTGCAGGTATTTCGCCTTACGCCGAGTTGCTTTTTTCTTAATATATTTGCCAGGAATTAAGCAGCAAGCAATTTATACGAGTGCCGCGCTATGTTCGCCGCTAACACGGGGTTATATACCCATGTTACTTCAAGATGCAAAATCAGCAAGCCAAATTGTACTTAGATGCTGGGCATAAAATTGAAGTATAATTGTTCTACATTGAGATTTTATAACGACGCAGATGAGTGCAATTTGGTTTGCCCTGCGGGGGCTCAGCTCGAAAACCAGTATTGCGTTACAGCATTCGATAAGGGAACAACCATTCAAGATGTTAAATGCTTGCATTTACATCTACCGATAGAGGATTAACGTAGTTAATCGCTCGAAAGGTTCTCATGCTGTGCCTTATTCTGGTCTCCGAGCTGAGTCCTGATAAGGTACCTTGAGGTATCATGGGTATAGTTCGTTATTTTTAGAGACTCTACTTTTAAAAGAGAAATTAATGCAAACAGTTACCTGTAATATCAGTTCTATCGAAAAGTTGAATGATTTTTTATACCGTGTTTTTTTGACTCCAACTCAAACCATCTCTTATAAAGCGGGACAATATGTATCGATCGTTATGGGTGAAGGAGATAAACGTCATTTTTCAATTGCCAATGCTCCCTTAAGCAATGAAATTGAATTGCATATTGGCGCAACGCCTGAAAACAGTTATGCGATGCAAGTTATTGAAAAAATGCAAAGTGAAGGCAGGGTTGAAGTTGAAATTGGCAATGGTGAAGCTTATTTACGTGAAGATTCTAAACGTCCAATTATTTTAATGGCAGGGGGCACTGGCTTTTCGTATGTAAAATCACTGCTTGAACAAATTGTCCATCTGCAATTAGAAAATCCTGTATACCTTTATTGGGGGGTAAAAGAGTACTCACATTTCTATTTTGAAAATGAAGCTGTTGCATGGGCGAAAAAACACAGTAATATTCACTTTCATCCTGTAATTGAAGTGCCGGAAGCCGAGTGGCAAGGGCATCAAGGTTATGTTCACCAAGCTGTTTTAAATGAATTTGCTAACTTAAGTGCTTTTGATATTTATATCGTAGGTCGTTTAAAAATGGAAAAAATTGCACGCGAGGATTTTGTGCAGCAAGGCGCGTTAGTTGATCATATTT
>JABXKR010000134.1 GCA_013619145.1 Psychromonas sp.
CAGAAAAATTATAATCAGCGGTCAGAACATCAGTTGTACTAGGTGTTAAGGGGGTTAAAGTCAAATTTACAGCATTAGGTAATCTAATCTCTCCTGCTAAAAGACTTGCAATATCTTCTAATCAGCAGGTTTTGATAACAAAAGAAACTTATGAAAGAGGAATTTCAGTTCATGGATGGGTTTTTGACGTAAAAAGCGGAAAATTAATTGATTTAAAAATCAGTGATTTTCTATCAAAATTAAACCTGTATGCATGTTATAGTTTGCTATCACAATAGGCAAGTAAAGGGCTACATTAGTATTATGTTATGTGCTGTATATAAAAGTATTCGTAAATCACAGACTTATCTTTTTATCGCTAAAAGAGACGACTTTTCACCTGTTCCGGATGCGCTTTTAACACAATTTGGTCCTCCGCAATTAGTTTCGTTATTAAATATCAAAGAAGGAACAAAACTCGCGCTTGCAGACGCAGACAAGGTACTCGCTGCAATTACAAAAGATGGTTATTATTTGCAACTTCCGCCTCCTCCTGTTGACTATTTAAAAGAGCATAAAAAGTGGCAAGAAAGGCAAAAAGGAAACAGTTATGAAATTGATTAAATCAACACATCTCCCCTGTGCATTTAAAAGAGTTTGCTTAACGGTTTTAACAAGCTTGTTATTAACTCAAACAGCAGCTGCCGACAAGCAACAAAAAATACCTTTTGCAGATTATGTTGCAAAGATAAAAATTGAAGCAAAAGAAAATGGCATAGATGCAACCGTTGTTGATAATGCCTTTGCTAACGTAGAATTTTTACAGCGCAGTGTTAAATCAGATAAGGCGCAACCTGAGTTTAAATTAACATTAGATACCTATATTCCACGTGCAGTACCTGACTGGAAAATTGAACAGGCACGAGATGCTTATAAAAAGCATTACCATCTGTTACATAAAATTGGTAAAGAATATGGTGTACAACCTCGATTCATTGTTGCACTTTGGGGAATTGAAACTAATTTTGGTAAGCTAACAGGTCGTCATTATGTTATCTCTTCATTAACAACTATGGCTTATGACGGTCGTCGTGAAGAATTGTTTAAAAAACAGTTATTTGCTGCATTAACCATTTTAGAACAGGGTCATATTAAACAACAAGAGTTTATCGGTTCATGGGCGGGTGCAATGGGACAGGTGCAATTTATGCCAACCTCTTACCTGAACTATGCGGTGGATTATGATGGTGATGGCAAAAAAGATATCTGGAATAGCTATGCTGACGTTTTTGCTTCTGCTGCTAATTATTTAAAAACAGAAGGTTGGGATTATGATGAAACATGGGGACGCCAAGTTTTATTGCCGGACGATTTTGATAATCAGCTAGCAGGTCTTAAACAGCAAAAAACACTGCTGCAATGGCAAGATTTGGGTGTTCGCCGTTTTGATGGTACAGCCCTGCCTAAGGTTGATATTAATGCATCAATTGTTATTCCTGATGATGCCAGCGGCAGAGTTTATCTTGCTTATAATAACTACCAAGTATTAATGCACTGGAATCGTTCATATTATTTTGCAACGGCAGTGAGTTACCTTTCTGAGCGTATTAATCATCCGCGCATAAACGCACCAACACAATAGGGTCGACATGGCTAATTTTTGGGAAAAGAAAACACTATCACAAATGGATAAACAAGAGTGGGAATCACTCTGTGATGGTTGTGGTAAATGCTGTTTAAACAAAATTATTGATGATGATACGGAAGAACTGCATTTTACCAATGTTGCGTGCCATCTGCTGCATACGAAATCATGCCAGTGTCGGAAATATGAGCAACGTTTTAAATTAGTAAAAGATTGTGTCAAAGTCTCTTTAGAGGATATAGATCAATTTCACTGGTTACCTGCAAGCTGTGCATACCGTTTATTAGTTGAAGAAAAACCGCTGCCAGAATGGCATCCTTTAATTACCGGCAGTCAATCAGCAATGCATAAAGCTGGATGTTCAATTCGAGGTAAAATCATTTCCGAAGCGGCTATTGATCCCGATAATCTGGAAGATTACATTGTCACTTGGCCAGCTGAATAGTTAACAAAAAAGTAACTACTCAACACCGCATTAATCTGAGTTTTTTTTATAAAATAAGACTGTAAATACTCAGGGTTAAGCCATTTATGATGAGTTCAAGGCGAAAAAGCGCAGTTTAGTCGTTTAAATGAGCATTTTTTAACGCAGACAAATATGTATGGAACATATTTGAATGACTTTAGCCAGTTGCGTAGCAATGAAGTACACGGATGTACTTCATAAATAAGCTTAAATGGCGACGGCCTGAGTAATTACACAAAAAAAGGAATAAAGATGACCGACATTACTATCTACCATAACCCGCGTTGCTCAAAAAGCCGTGAAACTTTAGCTTTACTTGAAAATAAAAGCGATGCGATCGTTGTAATTAAATACTTGGAAACACCACCAAGTGTCGAAACACTGCAGCAGATCATTGGCTTATTAGGTTTTACCTCGGCACGCCAATTGATGCGCTGCAAAGAAGAGCTCTATAAAACATTAGCGCTAAAAGATGAAAACAGTGAATCAGTCTTACTCAAAACAATGGTTGAAAACCCAAAACTGATTGAACGTCCAATTGTCCTGGCAAATGGCAAAGCTGCGATTGGCCGCCCACCTGAATCTGTCCTTGATATTATCTAAGAAACAAGGAGCTAGACTTTCTGGCTCTTTTTTATAAGTTGAGTTATATGAAAACCGATCACTATCAATTGCTGGCAAAATCAGGTTATTTTGGATTATTACTTTTAGTACCTATTTGGCATTTATGGTTATCCCCCCCGACATTAAACCTAAGCCCGTGGTTTGTAACTAGTATCTGGTTTGTGCCTTTACTGTTCCCTTTTAAAGGTATTTTACGCGGTGATCCCTACACCTATGCGTGGAGTGGTTTTTTAGCCTTATTTTATTTGATACACAGCATTGTTATTTTATTCAGCTCAGAAACGGAAACAATCCTGGCAACTATCGAATTATTGTTAACGCTTTTATTTCTAACGGGGAATATCTACTTTGCTAAGCATAAAGGAAGAGAGTTAGGACTGAGTATTCGTAATAAAAAGAGCAAAAAGAAAAATTAAATTATCACTCCTCCCTGTTTATTAAAGATCTAAAACTTCTTTAACAAATGGAATGGTAAGTTTACGTTTTGCTACCAGTGAAGCGTTATCTAATCGGTCCAGGGTTTTTAATAAGGTATTCATCTCTCGTGATAAACGGTTTAATAAAAATCGCCCGACATCAACGGGTAACTTCATACCTTTAAGTTGCGCTCGTAATTGCAGAGCACCGAGTTTTTCTTCATCATTAAGTGGTGATAAATGGTAACAGGCCCCCCACTCAAATCGGGAAACAAGATCGTCAAGCTTTATACCCAACTGTTTAGGTAAATCGCTTGCACAAAGCACTAAACTTGCACCTGACGGGCGATTGCTTTTGTTATCTAGCCAGCGATTATAAAAATCAAAAAGAGCTTTTTCCCACGTTTTATCGCCCGCAATTGCACCTACATTATCAATACAAACAAGTGTTACAGCTTCCATATTTTCAAAAATATCTAAGCTCATGCCCTGATAATGATCAAGTGGAATATAAGCAACACTTTCACCGCGCTCATCAACTTCGGAGCATAATGCATGTAATAGATGTGAGCGCCCACTACCGGACTCCCCCCACATATATAAAACAGGTTCACCCAAACCAACAACACTATTTTTCAGTTGTGTTAATAAGCTTGCGTTTTGACCCGGATAAAAACTGGCAAAAGTTTCATCGTCTGGAAATTTGAGTGCTAATAATGGATATTGAAAGCGCAATTCATCCTGCGGCATGGGGTTCCTTAATTAACGCCAGTTAAAGTGAAATTCTTCACTTTGAGAAAGGTCTTGTTGTAAATTGGGCTGTGCAGAAAGTCCATTTTTAAAACTATTCAGACCGCCATTAATTTTAATATTCACAGTGACCTGTGAACCTTCTACTGCAGTCACTTTAAATGAAGCAATCGCTAATAGGTTTGATAATACTTTATTTAGTTGGGTTAATTCCACTAGGGAGTCAACGCCACTGATATAAATAGTTTGCGAAAACTTTTCACCTTGATTTTCTAAAATAGCATATTGGCTTGCATAATAATCAGCAATATTACTTACCATTGAGGACAGTAGCGAGGATTTCTTACCGTTAACTTTCTCTGAAAACAGCACCTCGTTTTGTTTACTAAGCGGATTATATTTTAGCAGTTCCCACTCTAAAGACCATTTTTCAGCACTGTTTTGTTTTAAATTTGCAACAACAAAATGATTAATACCATAACGGTTAGAAGCCGTCGCTATTGGATCATAAAAACGCCCCGAAACATCAGAAATAGATAACGCTAAATTATCCTCAAGATCCATTAATGGAAATTGTAAGGCGATACCGCGGTTATGCTGCTGGTTTTGAAGTGCCCAGGATAATGCAGAATCTGCACTGCGGTTTACCATATGATCAGAAACAAGTTGGCGATCACTATTGCTATCTTTAATTAACCAAACCAGTGTTGTGGGTCTTGTATCCCCCCAAATCGGTTGTTGCATCTCTTTTAATGCTTGATTAATTTTATGTTTATCAAATACAGCCATAAAATAACGCGTATCTTTTAATGTTTGGTAGCCATACTGAGACAATATACTCTGTGTGTTTTTCAGCAGCTGTTTACTTTCATCAAGTTTAGCAATTTCAACATTTCCAGATACTTTTACTAAAACTTGTTTTAATGCCAGCTCTTTTAATTGAGCTTCACTTTGTTGTTTTACAACAATATTACCTTGATAAGGGTTATCAAACTGACTTGCAAAAAGTAGTGAACTGAATGAAAGAAGTAAGATAAATAAACTACGCGCTAAGTAAATGAATGTCATTAATTTAACTGCCAATTGCAAATAATAAAAGCTAGATCATAAGCAGATCTAATTCTATTGCAAGATGATAATCATAATTAAGTTGTTAAACTCGTCAATTTAAACAAAGGAAAATGCATTTTAGTTTTCCATATAGCGCCTAATAACTATTAATTTATGAAAGATTCACCATAAAGTTTCAATTCAGCACATAAATAATTAGACCCTAATCATATAAATGCTAAAATGCGCACAGTTATACTCAAACCATTTGCAAATGCAGGAATCTGCATTTTGAAATGATTTGGTAAATAAATTCAATAAAAGCGATAAGCGCTTTTAAATTTTGCGAGGATTGCAAGTGAGCAACGAAAAAACCTCTTTAAGCTATAAAGACGCTGGCGTTGATATTGACGCAGGGACAGCATTAGTTGAACGTATTAAAGGTGTAGCAAAGCGCACTAAACGCCCTGAAGTAATGGGTGGTTTAGGTGGTTTTGGCGCATTATGTCAACTACCAACCGGGTATAAAGAGCCTTTATTAGTTGCAGGTACTGATGGTGTCGGTACAAAACTGCGTTTGGCAATTGACCTTAAAAAACACGATACAGTTGGTATTGATTTAGTTGCAATGTGTGTAAACGATCTTATCGTTCAAGGCGCAGAGCCACTATTTTTCTTAGATTATTACGCGACTGGTAAGCTTGATGTTGATGTTGCAGCAGATGTTGTAACAGGTATCGGTGAAGGTTGTTTACAATCAAACTGTTCATTAATCGGTGGTGAAACTGCTGAAATGCCAGGTATGTATGAAGGCGACGATTATGATATCGCGGGTTTCTGTGTCGGTGTTGTTGAAAAAGCTGACGTTATTGACGGTACTAAAGTTGCAGCCGGTGATGCATTAATCGCTGTAGGTTCAAGTGGTCCTCACTCTAACGGTTACTCGTTAGTACGTAAAATTTTAGAAGTATCAAAAGCTGATACAAGCGCACCATTTGGCGATTCAACGCTAGGTGACACATTATTAACACCAACTAAAATCTACGTTAAGTCTACTCTGGAATTAATTAAAAACTGCCCAGTTCATGCTATTTCACATATTACAGGTGGTGGTTTCTGGGAAAACATCCCTCGCGTATTACCACAAGGCAGTAAAGCGGTTGTTGATGGCAAAAGCTGGGAATGGCCAGCTATTTTCAACTGGTTGCAAGAAAATGGTAACGTAGAAACAGAAGAGATGTACCGCACGTTTAACTGTGGTGTTGGTCTGATGATTGTTGTGCCGGCTTCTGAAAAAGAAAAAGCAGTTGAGATTTTAACTGCACAAGGTGAAAACGCCTGGGTACTTGGTCATATCGAAGATGCCGCTGAAAATGAAGCGCAAGTAGAGATTAACTAAACGCTTATGACAACTTTAGTTACTAAAAAAATTGTTGTACTTATCTCTGGTAACGGCACTAACCTGCAAGCGATCATTGATAAGTTACATAACAGCGAACTTGCAAATCAAAAAGTAGAAGTCGTTGCTGTGATTAGCAATAAAGCTGATGCTTATGGTTTGCAACGCGCAAGTGATGCCGGTATTAACACTCAAGTTGTGCTTAGCGAAGGTATTAACTCTCGCGAGCAATACGATCTTTTGTTAAGTGAAGCTATTGATACATTCCAACCTGATTTAATTCTAATGGCTGGGTTTATGCGTATTTTAAGCACACAATTTGTTAATAAATATATCGGCAAAATGCTTAATATCCACCCTTCGTTATTACCTAAATACCAAGGTGTCAATACACATCAACGTGCTATTGATGCAGGTGATAGCGAGCATGGTGCAAGTGTTCATTTTGTGACACCTGAGTTAGACAGCGGCCCGACAGTATTACAAGCTAAAGTGCCTGTTTTTGCTGAAGATACAGCCGAAGATCTAGCTGAGCGAGTACTCACACAAGAGCATTTAATCTACCCTTTAGTAACACAATGGTTTCTATCTGAGCGTTTAATGATGGTCAACAGCCAAGCTGTACTTGATGGTGAAATACTGCCAGAAAACGGTTATGCTGCTGATTAACCTTCAGTTGCAGTAAACATAAAAAAGCCGAAGTATCACTTCGGCTTTTTTGTGCTTGTTGAAAAACTTTTTAACTGATTAAAAAAGAAAAGCATATAACAGCGGCATTAATAGTGCAGATAAAATGGCACAGAGTATCAATGCAACAGAAGAAAATGCCCCCGCTACTGTATCGACTTCTAATACTTTGGCCGTACCTAGCGCGTGGGAGGCACAACCGATTGCGATACCTTGTGCCTGACGGTTTTTCACACCGACCAGCTTTAGAAATCCTAAGCCGACACTTGCACCAATAATACCCGCAAAAATAACCATAGCAGCTGTTAATGAAACAATGCCTTGTAAACTTTTACTTATCTCCATTGCAATGGGTGTGGTGACTGACTGAGCGGCCAACGATGCCGATGTGATTAAATCAGCACCTAGCAAAGGCATCACATAAAAAGCACAGCAAAATGCGACCAGCACTGAAAGCAAGCAGGCTAATAAAATACTATTTAATTTTTCTTTAATAAGATGAAGTTGCAGATACAGCGGCAATGCTAGGGCAACAACGGCTGGCTCTAATAACGCCGTCAATGGATAGGCCCCCTTTTGATACTGGCTATAATCTAAACCCAATAAATAGTGGAGCAATATCAAAAACAAAATTGACAATAGTACCGGATTTAAAATTGCCCATGGTTTTACTGAATAGAGATATTTACAGGCAAAAAATACTAATATGGTTAACGGTAAAGCAAGGTATAAAAACAAATCAGCTCTCCTCTTTTTTATTAAGATACTGATAGAAGTGCCCAACTAAAAACATAATAAATAGTGTTGTAAATAGTAAAGAGAACACAATAACCAACCAATGGCTGATAATCAGATCAAAATAATTAAGCAAACCCACTCCTATTGGAATAAACAGCAATGCCATATATTTTAAAATAAAATTACCTGACATGGTTATCCATTCCACCTTTACTAGCGAAGTCGATAAAGCAATAAACAATAAAATCAAACCAATAATGCTAGCAGGGAAAGGAATGGGTAAATATGCGCTGATCAGCTTCCCAAAGCTTAGAAAAAGCAGAATAAGTAAAAAACCACGCAAAAAGTTAATCATTTTGCACAGTAAATTGAGCTGTTGAACTTGTCTGATACAGTTTTTAAAGTTTGTCATAATATATTGAGGCGCTTAAATATTTTAGATAGCAATAATAGCAATACTTTATAGCAATCGCATTAAGTAATATACACACTAGCGGCTCTAGGGAGCAATTCCAGGCATGCCATTGCAACATCCAATAGAAATCCAGAAGCACCTTACAGCTTGCTTTCAAAGAGCTGGTTAATTGGTCTTTAAAAAAAACGCAAAAAAAAACCTAGACTTAACAAGTCTAGGTTTTGGATGTGGCTCCTCTTGCTGGGCTTGAACCAGCGACACACGGATTAACAGTCCGTTGCTCTACCAACTGAGCTAAAGAGGAATTATTCTTTTCTAAATTTTATTCTTTTATGATTGTTCCGTATCACGGATTATCATTCATTCCCGTACTCTACTAATTGAGCTAAAGAGAAGTTCTTATTTTAAAAATATTTATAGTGCTTTCACACTTTTCAATCTCGACTTATCTAATAGAAAAAAGTCAAGACTGAAAGAAAGTGGCTCCTCTTGCTGGGCTTGAACCAGCGACACACGGATTAACAGTCCGTTGCTCTACCAACTGAGCTAAAGAGGAATTGTTCTTTTACTGTTAATCCGCGTAATGGATTAACAGAGCCTCTACTGCTCTACAAACTGAGCTAAAGAGGAATTGTCATTTATTTTTCTTGCCGGCTAAACAAGCTAAAAGAAAAATATATTTAACACTTAATTTAATACAGAAGTGTTGAAGACGGGCGCAGTATATTTTTTGCATTTCTTTCTGTCAACAAAAAAGGCGTATAAAATAATTGGTTGCTGATAATTCAAGCAACCAATCACAAAAGAGCACGTTTTTGATTTATTTAAAGAGTAGATTCAAGGTTTTCTAAATATTCCATTGAATATTTTTTTGTAATTTTAAATGCATTTTTTCAAGTGGCTCATCTTTTTCTCCGACAATAACCACATTGGCATTACCCATTTTTTCAGTTAGTCCTTTTAAATGCTGATTATTAAAAACTGGCGTTTCAATAAATCCAGCATCATCAGGTACAACAAAGACCGTAATACGCCCTTTTTCTCCCTGCATAATCATATGCAAGGCGGGAGTTCCTTCAAAACTACAGTAATTTACAAAAAATACATTCCCCAAATCGCCCTGCACCTTACCTCCGTAACTTGCAAGCTTGGCATTAACCGCTGTTCGGCTAGCTTGCTCATCTATTTTGGCAGTAAAATAATATTCTTGTTGCACATGTTGCATTGCAACCGTGCCAATATCTAATGGCAAAGAATTAAGATTATTTAACAGTGGTAAACTAATACCGATAATAAATGCAATTGAAGCTGCGATCGCCATATGCCAGCGATTATTTAGTGTTTTTTTATTCTCAACTGCAAAGCTTTGCTCTAGTAGTATTTTTTCTGCTAAATCTTCTGGTAAGTCCACTTTTAATACCGACTGCAGATCTAAATCAAACTGCTTAGCTTCATTTACCAGTGCTTTATCCTGCTCAGCCTCAGCCTGCCTTTGCAAAAAATCATCACCTTTATCATTCGGTGTCGCAATTGCAGTATGACGAAATAAGATATCATCCATGTGCTTCCCCATTTTCTTTAGTGACGGATGTCAATGATGACTTCAATAAGTTCTTTGCCCTAAAAAGACGTGTTAATACGGTGTTTTTATTTAAATCTAACTGTATTGCAATCTCTTCGGCTGTGAAACCGGCAATAAGCTGCATCAATAACGGCTCTTTATATTCACTTGGCAAAGCCGATATTTTTCGTCTTAAAAACTCATTTTCCATCTCTTTGCTTGAATCGTATTGCCCCGCAACTTCATGATCATCAATATCAACCATAGGTAATTGTTTTCGTTCAAAGCGCCGTGCATTTTCACGGCGCAATATAGTAAACAACCAACCTTTGGCTGATTTATCATCTAATAAACTGTCCAGGCTTTTCCATGCTCTTAAACAAGTTTCTTGCACTAAATCCTGGGCAATATCCGGATCATGGCAAATCCAATATGCATAACGATAAAGATCAGGACTATAGACATGGACAAGTGCTTCATAACGTTTCTGTTTTCTGTTCATATCTAAAAAGACCGTTGACTCAGCATTTTTATTTCGTTTGCGAGTGAATAAATTCATTTATCTCCTTTCCCTTGAAAATCTCACATTTTTGATTTAATGATAATAAAGCAATTTAAAGAGTAACCAATAGAAAACAAGCAACAATTTGAATTGTTGCTAATAAATCAGCCTGATTTAATAATACGAGTAATTTATTGCTTATTTGCGTTATTTCAACGAAAACAACAAACCTTTAAGTTTGATAAATGACAGAGAGCGCTTCCATGCTCAGTTTGCAGGCGTTTGCAAAGTCGACTAATTGCCGACTTCACAATTCTTGATAGAGGTTTTTTTTAATATCCTAACTGCTCTAGATGCCAGTGATTAAAACGCGGCATTAGCATCATCAATAACAAACTTATTGCTAAACCGCCCATCAGTACTATCACCGCGTAGGGTGCGCTTAAGCCTGTCTGCTGGATCAGGCCGGCAAGCAGCGCGGCGCCGCTCATCTGAATACAGCCGAGCATTGCTGAAGCCGTACCGGCGCGCTCGCCAAATGCAGACAGTGCCATACTGGTGGCCGGTCCAAGCAATAGTGCAAAACCGATACATAGCAGCATCATAGGTAACATAAAGCTAAATGCGGCCGGCAAACCGTTGCCCGGTCCCCATTGCTGGGCAACGAGCTGCAGTATCGCTGAAGCGACTAGTGTGGATAAGGCAATGATAACCGTAGGGCGATTACCAAATCGTTTAATCACCATAGGTGCGCAGAAGCAGGCGACAATATTAACCGCCGCATTCAGGCCGAATAAGGCGCTGAAGCCCAGTTCAGAAACGCCTAGGTGTCTTATCAGCCAATCAGGCGCATAAGATACGTAGGTTAAAATAGATGCCATGCCGGCCATGCAGGCAAAAGCATAGAACATAAAATGCGGCTCCCGCAGAACTGGTTTAAAGCGTTCCCAATGATACAGGCGCCCGCTGGTATCGGTATTTTCCGGGCGTGTTTCAGGAAGCCTGTATAATACGAACAGCAGTACAAATATCGCAAACAGGGCCATAAATATAAAAGTTGCACGCCAGCCGAACTGCAGCGCAAGTAATCCGCCTAAGGTCGGAGCCAGCGCCGGAATAACGCAGATAACCCCATTCAGATAACTGTAATAATGCGCGCTTTGCTGGCTGTTGAAACTGTCACGCACCGCACTGAATACCACAATAGAAGTCGCACAGGCGGCAATCCCCTGCAGTACTCGTGCTATTTGTAACCATTCAAACTCCACCGCCATAGCGCCTAGTAAGCTACTAAGGCCATAAAATACGATACCGGCAATGGCGATCGGACGGCGTCCAAAACGATCCGCAAGCGGGCCAATCAATATTTGCCCGATTCCCATCGCAAATAAAAACAGTACTAAAGTAGACTGTACTTCACTGGATGAAACATTAAATTCAGTAGCCATAACAGGCATAGAAGGTAAATAGATATCAATAGCAAGGGGGCTTAAAACCACCATAGCCATCAGTACAGGTAATATATTTCGGCGCATTACTTTCCTCGACTTAGATAATGATAACCAAAACCTTAGGTTATCGAACAGATGCAGTTTACGCAGTATGAGATATGAATCATAATGGCATAATTTCCAAACTTAATTTCCTTTAAGGAATATCTATGAATCTTGATAATCTTGCCAGAGTTGATCTTAATCTATTAGTTATCCTGCAAATATTACTCGAAGAAGAGAGTGTTACCCGAGCAGCCAGTCGCCTGCATCTCAGCCAGTCAGCATTGAGTAAGAGTCTTAACCGACTTCGCGATACCCTGGATGATCCGCTTTTTTTACGCAGTGCTCATGGTCTAAAGCCCACCTCACATGCCTTGCAGTTAAAATTGCAGCTGCCGGCTCTTTTACAGGGTTTATATCAAGTTACCCTGCCACCGGGCTTTACCCCCGCGACCAGCCATCGCCAATTCTCTTTTGCGATGGTAGAAAGTGCCTATGAAACCTCACTGCCCTCTTATATTGGCCCGCTGCTCAGCCAGGCGCCGCAAATAACCTTAGATATTTATGACTGGACAGGAAAATCGATGCAGGATCTGCAACAGGGACAAGTTGATTTCGGCATTACCGCTCGGGATCTTCATCCCATATCTGATTACAGACTTAATAATCTTCCCGAAGGTATTATGCAAACTACCCTGTTTACCGATCAGCAGATCTGTTTAGTACGCAAAAATCACCCGGTGCTTGCCACACTAAAGAACGGCAGTTGGAATTTAGATACGTATCTGCAGATGTCGCATGTACAAGTGCGTTGTGAAGGTAATGATTGGTGGGCATTAGATTACCTTTTAGCAGAATCAGGTAAACATCGCCGTATTAGCAGCACCCTGCCAGATTTCTACGGTGCCACCAGCGTCTGTGCAAACAGCGATCTTATTTTCACCCTGCCATCCGGTTTTGTAGCGCATGCCCAGAAACTCTATCCGTTAGTACAGTTGCCTCTGCCGATTGAGTTTTCACCACTCGCTTATGTGCTGTTATGGCACAAACGCAATAACGATGAACCTGGACATAAATGGATCCGGGATACCATCTGTGAAAGCGTAGCAAAAGCAATACAAGCGCCTAGCAGTAAATAGGAGTGATACCAAATCCACTAATTATCTATTCATTTACGCTTGTTAAAATGAATGCTAGCTTCGTTATTGATTTTGCAATTAGAACAACTAGTTACTGCAATCAATGCCTTGCTTTCATCCATTTTTCTTGCGCCTAAATAGATCATCTAATTAGTGGAATTGGTATGAATAGCGAGTTATATGCAGCAAAGAAAATAGACGATCCAATTCATTTATTGAACAATATTTTCTTTTTCTCCAAGTAATTACCTATAACCCTTGTGCTTACTGGCTTTTTTCTACCTTGCCCTCTACAATGCGCGACAATTTTCATTCCAATATTTGTAAATAGAATTATCGACCGTTCTGTTTCTAGACAAATATTCTTATTTAGACGAATAACGCCATGAGTAATTTAAAAAAGACACGTATACGACATGCTAAAGGCCCTTTTGCTATGACTGTGGTATACAGCTTTACTGGTGCAGCTATTTTAGCTTCAATTATATTTTCTCTACTTCTCTTTCTCTCCATTGACGATGATCCCTGGATGAAGGTGCTATTTGGCGCTTTGGCTGTGATTTTTGAGTTAGGCAAGTTTTTTGCGTGGTATGAGTTTGGTGAGCGCGTTGCCAGACGCAATTTAACGGCGGCCTTTTCAGCGTTTACGTTTTATTCTATTTTAGCTGCCATCTCGATTGGAGGCAGTGTCGGTGGTATCAATAGTGCAACTAATACAGCGCAACGACATGTGGATATCCAACAAAGCAAGATTACTGCATTTGACTTGCAGATTACTGCGATAGAGAAACAGATTGATTTAAACAATGTTGCTGCCGAAAAATATATTGAACTTAATCGTATCGCTACCGGGGTTGCGCGTATTCAAAAAGAGAACGCGTTACTTAGACAGCAACAGGTTGAGCTAGCAGTACAAAGAGACAGTTTACCCGTTGCCACTCAAGGCTCTGTCTTCGGGCTTATTGGTAGCTTAGCTGATGGGCTTAATATTAATGCAGCGGAAGCTCAGCTTGGCCTGGTAGTCTTTTTATCCGTATTACTGGATCTGTTCGCCGCTTTTTTTGTCGGTTTAATCGGTGAAGAGATTAGATTTACGCGAACCATGGCAAGCAGAATAAAACAAGCTGAGTTGCTTACGAATAATGCTAACAGTGCAAAACAGCCAATTGAACTTGAGGTTAACGATATTCCAGAGGAAGTCGAGATGGGCATCACTCGCCCCGAAATTCTCTTTCAAAAAGCACTTGATATATTACATAAAGGTGATGTTCGCTGCAGCAAAAAAGCAATTGCAAATAAGCTTAATATTAGTGGCGAAGAAGTTGACACGATATTTTTTGGTTTACTGGAAAAAGGCTTAGTCACCCAAAAACCAAACCGCCATTTCAGCTGGCAGGGTGCAGCCGCCTGATAATAAAAAGCCGTGCACAATCGGCTTAAGCAGAACATTTCTGTTCCAAGGCAAAATACAGCAGGCTATTATTGCTTCTCTGAATGAGATGTTACACTTGGAAATTATCCCAGGTTATGATTATTCCAACGCGCGCTTCAACCCGGCAACGTATTCAGGATACAGCGAAATATCGTTATGATCGGCTCCGCTGACTAGAGTAGAGTCGATCAGTTGATCTGAGAACTCTGCAATTAACCGCTCGCTTCTTGCCCGGGGGATCACCCGATCGTTTTCCGCAATAAAGATATAGGTTTTCGCGCTAATGTTTTTCACCCGCTTTATTGACTGGAACTTATCTTTAATAAGCAGAGATACCGGAAACATCCAATAGACACTTTTAGCGACATTTAAGATGCTGTCATAAGGGGTGACCAGTATTAGTTTTTCCACCAGCCGGTTAACCGCCACATAGGTGGCAACGCCGGAGCCAAGACTCCTGCCCATTAAAGATATCTGCTGATGGTTAACTTTTACCCGATCAAAAATATGCAGAGCATCGTGATAGAGATGCGCTTCGCTGGGATCACCGGTACTGTTACCATAGCCCCGATAAGGAATTAAATACACGCTATAATCCGGCAATACTCTCTTAAAAAAAGCAATATTGTTTTCGATACTTTCGGCATTGCCGCCATAATAGATTAACGCCTTAGCACTCCCCTCATTGACCACCCAGCCGCTTAACTGCTCGCCATCCGTATTAAACTGGATTTCAGTCACACCACTGATTACAGCTGGCGGTTGTGGAAAATATAAAAACTTACGCTGCATAATAAACAGCACGAGGCACAAGCCAATATAGAACAACACTATTTTAATCATGGCATTTTTCATCCTCGTTTCCTACTCTGCTTAGTCATACGTTTATAATAGACAAAAGAATAGATGCCGATATTAATTACCACGACAAATATGCCAATTACAATCTGCATATTGAGGGTTAAATTGACCGGGTAAATGACAGGGATTAGATAGTGACTGACAAATCCTCCCGTATAGCCCTCACTCCCGGCAAGACTCCTAAACTGATTTTCCAGCGGGGTCAATGGACAGATCCAGCCCTTAAAACTGATCAGCGCTGCCCAGATAGCGGCGGGGAGATGAACAAAAAACAGAGAGCCGCGCCAGATCAGCAATAGCCCGCCCAAGAGAGCAAAAATAATAAACAGCAGGTGTACTATCAGCACTAAATCCGCCAGTATTAGGTAAATCATTCTCTTTACCCCACTTATCAGCACCCATACCTGATATTAAGAATTGCATACCTGCAACTTAAAGACTCAGAAATCAGCATCTTGAAATAGTTTGGCTATACATTCTGCAATCAAGATTGCAAGCAAACGCCAAGCTTTATACAACTATGGCTGAGGCATGCAATCTATGCCAATTAATACACATCATCTTGGCACTTAACATTAAAGTTTTTTATCGTCTATCAAGCTAACAGTTAGTTATTGCCTTTTTAATAAATACCGCCAGTGTATCCATTGCCCGCTGTAAATGGGCTTGCTGGGTAAATCCGCTCTTTACTCTAGGTTTAAGGTCGTGGTTACCATCTTCAAGCCATAACCATTCAATATTGGCAGGCAGGCCATAACTATCAACCTCCTCTTTATTTCCCATGGTATCTCGCTCACCTTGAATAATTAAGAGATCCTGCTTAATTAATGGAAAATGTTCAGTGCGCAATTTTTCCGGCTTACCAGTTGGGTGAAACGGGAAACCTAAGCAGGCAACGCCTTTAATAAGACTATCATCTGCAATCACTTTTTCACTGGATAACTGCGCTGCCACTAAACTTGCGATACGCCCTCCCATAGACTTACCGCCAATCACCATAGGTTGCTCTATGCCGGCAATCAGCGCTGCATATTGCACAATTAACTTAGGCGCCCGCTCCGGTGGTCGACGCGTGCCGTTATCAATACGTTGCTGCATATAGGGGAAATTAAAACGGGCCACGCGAATCCCCCGCAAAGCCAGCCCTTGCGCGATGCTTTCCATAAAAACGGAATCAGCGCCCGCGCCTGCACCATGTGCAAAAACAAATAAAGGCCCGTCAACGGGACCGTTGTAGATTATTTTCATTATTGTTCCTAGTTAAGTCGGGTTCAGTTTTTATAAAATGCAAAGGATAATGCTGATAATGCGTTAGCTGCGCTTCCATCGTCAAGCTTTGATCTTTTGGCGTTAACACTTTTCATTTGTGATTTCGCTAAAGTCCTCGAGCAAACAGGAAAAACGAAAACGGAAATATCCTAACCGAACAGCTTGTTATAAGCAAAATACAGCGCCCTGCTCTCTATTTTTTTGTAATGACAAAAAGCACAACGACAAAACAGCAAAAGGCAGTGGACAGATCTTTTTTACAGTAATAAGGATTTTCCGTGTTTCCACCGCAAACAGGGAACTTTTCCACCTTTCTACAATAGCTAGATCCTATTGTAAAATACAAACGCTTGATAAAATCAACAAAAGACGTAAAATTAATCTTTATTGCAAATGTTTGATGGGCGTTTTTCTTGTGGAAACACGGAATTGTTCCGTCTAATAAGATGTTAGTTGCATGATAAGCTAGTCTAGTTAACTCTTTACTTTATAAACTATAAAAGGAAAATTAATGTTTAAATATATTGTGATATTAGCGATCGCATTTGGGGGATATAAAGCTTTTCTATCCCCCGAAGGGTTTATGAAATCATCATCTAGTGAAGTGTATTCAGATGAATATAAGTTTCAAGTACAGTTCCCTAACAAACCTAAAGAAAAGTCACAAACGGTAGATTTACCTGAATTTGGCAAAATTAAGTTAACTACTTATTATGTTCGAAGTCCTGAACTAGCGTGCTCTGTTGGGGTTTCGGATTATTTAGAGCAAACAGAAGTCTCGGGAGATATCTATGATCAAATAGATGTAGCCAAAAGACATTTGCTAAAAGGCTTTGGAGGTAGCATTAATAAAGAGGAGTTTATTTATAACGGAAGTGTAAGTGGTTATGAATTCAATATGCGAACAAAAAGCAATAAATTATTACAATCACGCATTTTTACATATGAAAACAATGCATATAACCTTATATGCCAATACCAAGATACTGATGACTATAGAATAAAAGTGAACGATTTCATGCAATCATTTACTTTTATTTAAATAGATTAATAGGTTACAGAGCAACTAATCGGGTAGCCTGAGATATCTAGCCTCCAGCCCCCACACCACCCTGCATTCGGCTCCACACAGGGCGGTTCATCTATCGAAATGTCATGATCAAGTATTTAATCTTGTTAAAGACTTGATCCCATTAACTTTTTTGAGGCGTTAAGTGTATTAGGAGCATTATGGAACAAAATCAAATTTTTACCCGACCAACATATTTGGAGGTTTCCAGTCATTTTCTCCATGATGCCATCGACTTCAACATTAGATACAAGTTTTGTATGGAAAGTGATGGACCACTTTTTGGTGAGCCGAAGTCTAGGCGAGCAAAGTGTTTCATTGACCTGAGAATGGGGATCGAGTCAGATCTAAAGTCACTGATATGCTATCACGACTTCAATAATAGAAAAGGTAAAACGCTAGTAAAATGGATTGAAAAGTTTCGGCATAATATAGAACGAATGACGAATCGAATTGAGCCATATTTAGCAGCCGAGTTCATGGAAAAGCATAAATCGAACTTACTAAAGCTAGAAAAACTACCAGTAGATTTAAGGTATCGCTTCGATACATGGGAGTTCAGTGAAAACCAGGAAGCGTTGTACGATGAAACCATAGGTTGCAATAGATGGTTAACGGAAATGTATCAAATCTTAGAACAGTTGATAGATTTGGCTAATTGCAATCTAAAACAACACGGTGGCATTGTAACAATGGAGGAAGTATTAAAAGAGTTAACTGAGCCAAGGTTCAAAAAACACACTTAACTAATAAGGATAGGTCGTAAGGATGTCAGCGAAATGTCAGGGTCAGAAATGTCAGGGTCAAGTCTTTAATCTTGATATCAATATTAAAGATTTGACCCCATTAACTGCTCGCCGGTGAGAAAGGCGTTATATTTTTTGACAATAGTCAGTACAAATCGAAAATAAAAAGGAGGATTAAGGGTGGAGATTAGTCTTTTCGGAATGTTTGTGACGGTAGCTGTAGCGCATTTCCTTGCACTTATCAGTCCCGGACCTGATTTTATACTTGTGGTAAAAAGTGCAATTAAAAATGGAAGTAAAAAATCCATTAGTGTGGCGGCTGGCATCGCTAGTGCTAATGCAGTGTACATTAGTTTGTGTTTAATTGGTGTTGGTTCCATTCTTGCGAGTTCTTTGATGGTTATGGTCGTTCTTAAAGTGGCTGGCGGTCTTTTTCTTATTTATTTGGCAATAATGGCTTTACGAGCAAAGAAAAGCAGTTACAAGGATTTGGCTTTAAGCAAGACAGATAGCCTTTATGTAGAAACAACCTTCACACGCGAATACCTGACGGGATTTATGTCAGGTATTTTGAACCCGAAAAACCTACTATTTTACATGAGTTTATTTACGGTTGTTTTAACGAAGGATGTTAACTTTACCTTCAAAGTGGTGCTTGGTGTTTGGATGACATTGGTCGTATTCTTATGGGATTTATCGATTATTTATCTTTTATCAACAAGCAAGGTACAACGTAAGTTCTCCAAAATAGCGTATTACTTAGACAAGTTTACTGGTGCTGTTTTAGGCATAATTGGTTTCACAATAGTGAAGTCTGCGCTTACGAAATAGGATGGTGGAACAAACTATAAGTTGCTGCACTGGACTGTTTACGGCTGTCACGGTTTTTGTGGGTAACATCAATTTACTTATGAAAGGGTAATTATCTTTTGAATTTTGAAACTTGGTTATTATTTTTTGTAGCTTATTTAACAATTACTTTATCTCCTGGCCCAAATGTTTTGCTGGTGATAAAAAATGCGGTTAAGTATGGTTATAAAGCAGCAAGCGTTACTATTCTGTTAAATCTCATCTGTCAGCTTATGATCATTACATTAGTTGCTTATGGCGCTGGTGCATTATTAGAAAAGTCCCCTATATTGTTTTTCGCTTTAAAGTTAACAGGCGGGGCTTACTTGATTTATCTTGGTATAACAGGCCTTCTTACAAAAGTGGGATCTAGCCATACAGAGAAAATAGAAGAGATATCTCCAATACAATTTTCTTATTATAAAGTGTGCAAAGAAGCTTTTTTAGTTTCAGCAAGTAATCCTAAAACGATAATTTTTCTTTCAGCTTTTTTACCGCAATTTATAGCAACTGACGCATCTATTGGTTGGCAATTTACAATAATGTTTTTGACAATTTGTTTTATTGTCATGTCTGTGCATTTAGTTTATTCGTATATCGCGAAAAATATAAATAAGAAATGGTCAGGCTTAAAAGCACAACCTATTTTTTCTAAAATAACAAACAGTGCATTTTTAGCCTTTGGTTGTGGTGTGCTATTAAGTAGTCGTACAACGTAAATATAAGCAAATTAACAGGACTGAAACAGCGGGCTATTTTCGCTACGCACAAGTTTAGCCCACAATTTTCAGCCCGTTAATTTGGGCGTTACTTTTTGAATTTAACGAAATAAGGATTATTCGTGTCTGATTTTAGTTTTTGGTTATTATTTTTTTCCACTGCATTAGCTTTGAATATCGCTCCTGGGCCTGATCTTTTATATATATTGACCAAGACAATAGCGAATGGGAAAAAAGTAGGTATCGCATCTTCTCTGGGAGTATGTACAGGGGCGCTTTTTCATGTGGCAGCAGCTGCTGTTGGTTTATCTGCTATTTTGGTTTCATCCGCATTTTTGTTTTCAATAGTGAAATTTTTAGGGGCTGGTTACCTAATCTATTTAGCCTACCAGTCATTTCGTTCTGCTGGTACTAGTTTAAATATCAAGTCAGAGGAGCAGCCTAAAGAATCCGCATGGACAGCTTTTAAGCAGGGTGTACTTGTTGATATTTTAAATCCTAAAGTGGCTATCTTTTTCATGGCATTTTTACCCCAGTTTATTCGCGATGGCTATGGCTCTGTTCCCATTCAGCTACTTTATTTAGGTTTGTTAGTTATTGCGGTCGCTGTTGTAGTTGAAGTTATTTATGTATTAGTCGCATCAAAACTGACAGAAAAAGTAAGAAGCAGCAAGACTGCCAGTGTATGGATCGATCGTGTTGTCGGAACGATTTTTACTGGATTAGGGTTGAAACTGGCAATAAGTTCGAGCATATAACCTAGTGTCTTAAAAGCGCTTAAAATGCGATATCAAAGCGCTATTTTTTCTAATATTTGCTGTGAGATAATTCTACAGCCTCGTTATATTTCAAGGAGAGTGTGTGCACTTTATTTCAGCCACTGAGGCTCACTATAAGGGAATTTTAAATTTAGTTCCTTCTCGTGAAGAGTTATATCTTGTTTATCCAAGCGGTACTTTCCCTTTGGATAATTCTCAGTTACAACAACTTGCAAAAACACGCAGTGATTTAACCGTCGCTATTGATGGTGAGCATGTCGTGGCTTTTGCTAACCTGTATCAGGTTAATCAAAGCTGCTCAGCCTTTATCGGGAATGTTGTGGTTGCCAATTCACACAGAGGACAGGGAATAGGTAAAGCTTTAACATTACACATGGCTGAAGTATGCCAAGTAAAATATGAAGCAACTCCCCATTTATCTGTGTTCAACTTTAATACTAAAGCTTTGTTAATGTATACAGGATTAGGCTTTAAGCCATATGCAATTGAGCAACGTGAAAACTTAACAAAAGAACCTGTCGCGCTTGTACATATGAGCCTGCGTTAGAACATTACAAATCAAGCGAGGCATTACGGCTGTTTGCGGCGTTATAAGGAGAGTGTGTTGGAAAAATTTGCTGTACTGTCAGATATTCATAGCAACGTATTTGCTCTTAAAGCTGTTGTTGATGATGCGAAATCAAAAGGTGTGACAACTTTTATTAATCTTGGTGATATTTTATATGGACCGATTGCTCCAAGAGAAACATATGATTATTTGCTTTCTCTGGATGCAATAACGATTTCGGGCAATCAGGACCGACAAATTTATGAGGCCACAGAAGCTGATATTATTTCTAATCCAACCATGCAGTTTATCTTGAATGATTTGGGTAAATCACCCTTGTTATGGATGCAGCAGTTACCTTTCGATTTACAGATTAACGCTGATATTTATGCGTGCCATGGCACCCCGAGCGATGATCTTGTATATCTATTAGAGGAGATCAGTTCAGGTCGTGCCGAACTGCGATCTGATAGTGAAATAATTGAGTTATTAAATGGCGTATCTTCACCGGTAATTATTTGCGGGCACACTCACACGCCAAGATGTGTTGAGTTATCAACGGGTCAAATAGTTATTAATCCTGGGAGCGTCGGCCTTCAAGCTTATAGCGACGATCAACCTAGCGTGCATTCTATGCAAAATCATTCATCAAAAGCATCCTATGTAACCTTGCAGAAAAAAGCAGATAAACAGTGGGAGATAGTGTTTCACAAAGTTGATTATGATCTACAAAGTGCAATAAATGCCGCCAAATCACAAGGTCGTGATGATTGGGTGCATTTCCTGTCCACAGGCAGGTGCTTATAACAACGCAAGCAATCGGCGTGTAAAATTGCACAAAAGGTAAATAAAGGTAAATAAAGGTAAATCATGCACCGAATCATAGTTTCAGATATTTTTGGAAAAACAAAATCATTAGAGAAAATATCAGATTCACTATCTGGAACTGTAGAAATTTTTGATCCCTACGATTCTGTATCAATGAATTTCAAGACAGAGCAGGAAGCCTATGCACACTTTAGTTCTGAAGTTGGCTTGGAAAAATACACAGAGAAGCTTAAAGAATATTTGTTGAATCTTAAAAAACCGGTATCTTTGCTTGGGTTTAGTGTCGGAGCTTCAGCAATATGGAAACTATCAGCAGAGCAAGAGATCGTTAATGTTTTGGGCTCAGTATGCTTCTACAGTTCTCAAATCCGACACTACAGAGAGATAGTGCCACAATTTCCGGTTCAACTTGTCTTCCCAAGTGATGAAAATAGCTTCTCGATAACTGAGCTGATAGAACAACTTAAAAAAAATAAGCGAGTAAAAATTCACCAAGCGCCATACCTTCATGGATTTATGAATTTTCATTCTCCAAACTTTACCCCTTATGCATACGCCCTATACTTAAGGGCTTTGTGCAATGTGCCATGTAACACCTGTATCCAAATGAGCGAATTCTTCAGAATAAGCGACTTCAGCAAACGCTTTGTGAGCGGCTAACTCACTAATTGGAGGCTAGCAGCAAGTGGCGAGTTATTATGTCTATAGCTAGCAAGCGTATAGATCCAAATGAGTTTCGTGAAAATGGTTGATTTAGCGTAGTATGTCGGTAATTGAATATACTGAAGTTATCTATGACTATTGAAGTAACAAATCTGCCAGATCCTGAAGTAACATGTGCAAAATGCCAAGCTTGCTGTTGTCGTTTAGAAGTTATGATTGTTACTGACACTGGTGTGCCAGAGGAACATATTGCAGCTGATGCCTGGGGAGGTCAAGTTATGGCTCGTTTAGATGATGGTTGGTGTTCAGCCTTAGATCGCGATACCTTGATGTGTACAATCTACGAAAATCGACCATGGATTTGCCGAGAATTTGAAATGGGTTCGTATGAGTGTCTCAATGAATATAACGAAAATACGTAACGGTTTTACCTAGCACTAATTGATAGATGATTTCTTCTTTTTGCGGTCGTCTACTCTTCCCCTCGAAACACAGCATCGTTCAAACCTCCTTCCTATGTTCACTAAATAGCCAACCTGAATTAACACCACCTACAAGGCGGGAGATCCGCTTTTATTTTGCAGGTAATTCAATGTATTAGAATAGCAAAGCAATTCAGAAAATGGCTTGAGCGCTCAAAAAGAAAATCGCCACTTCAGTTGGCAAGGTGAATCCGCCTGATAGCAAAATGAGCTTATAGCCAAGCTCTCTGCCAAAGCGCCCAAAAAAAGCCCGCTAGTTAATCTCTCGGGCTTTTTAAAACTACAGGTTAACTGGACAATTAATCAATGCAGGCTTGTTGATTAAACTCAGCTTTTAACGCCAAGCGTTCCCTTTCTGCTAAGTACATGAAAAACAGAGCAATTAAACAAAACAGGGCTGCGGCGATAAATACCGCATAATAACTGAAATATTGTGCGATCCCCCCCACTATTAGGCTGCTTGATAATATGCTGAGCATTATGCTGTTATTAAACAGTGTTGAGGCTAAACCTATCTGTTTTTTCATCAAATCCTGTACAACCAGCATACCTAAACTGGCGTTGATACCAATAAACACACCGTTAAATAGCTGCAGTAACATAAACTGCCAGAGCTGTTGTGCAACTAGCAAACCAGCAAAAAATAGCAGGCCGCTAATACAAGCGATATAGATTAGTCGCGTTGCACCGAACCTCGGCGCAAGATAACCCGCACTTAACATAATTGGGATTTCAACAAAGGCCGCAATTCCCATCAGGTAGCCCACCCATTTAGAGTCAAAATTTAACTCTTGAGTGATATAAAGACTTATTGATGTGAGGTACATATTGTTGGCACTAAAGGCAAAAAAGATGGATATCAAAAAGAATAAGACGCCAGATATTTTTAGCCAATTCACGTTTTCGCTCTCAACCTGCTCTTCTTTAATCTGGCTATCAGTCATAGCAAAGCAAACAATAATAAATACCACTGCAGCAAAAAAAACCGCAAGCAGAAACGTTTGTTTAAAACCGAAAGAATCATTTATTAAAAAGGCCACTGGTGGTCCAATCACCCACGCCATAGCCATTGCTGCACGCATCATAGTAACAAATACTGCCGCTTTATCAGCAAGCTGGTTATCTGCAAAATCACGCCCCATGCTGAAAATTTGCGGTAAACAAACCGCACTTAACGACATAAAAAAAATAACCGCACACAATATAGTGTAATAGTGATGACTCATTGCCAAAAAAATCGTAGTGATAATAAACCCAGTTTGGCCCGCTAAAACAATATACTTGCGACTTAAACCCTTATCTGATTTTTTGGCAATATATTGCGAGACCAATACCCCGCTTAAAACCATGCAAGTAATCAAAATACCCATGCTTATTGGTGTAGCGTGAACTTCCTCAATCAGATAAAGACTTAATATAGGATAAATGAAGGCGGTACTTAGCCCGATAAAAAAACAGGTCAATAAATAGATAATCGATTGTTTGCTAAATAACATGTTGCGCTCCTTCATAATTGAATAATTTATGCACGTAATTTAGCAATTTAAGGCACAACAAGTGATTCTTTTCAGGCCACTTCTGATACTATCCTATCATATGCAAAGGCGGCTATGATAGAAAAGGTATCTGTATTGAAACCGACAATTGAAAAAGTAAGCAATCAGCGTGATTTTAGCTGGCGAATCCACCGTTATGATTGTTGTGATGCACAATTTGACTGGCATTATCATTTTGAATATGAGGTTGTACTGCACCGTCATTTAAGCGGAAAGTTGTTTGCCGGTGACTACATTGGTGAAATAAAACATAATAACCTGACTATCTTTGGCCCTAAACTGCCTCATACTGTGATCCACGAAGCTGATTCAGATAAACAAAATAACAGCACCTATATCTTATGGTTCAGCCAGCAATGGATAAACCAACTGATTAATCAGCTGCCTGAGCTTAATAATCTGAAATCTTTATTAAGTCGCTCGATTCAGGGATTGCAGTTTGACGAATTGACAGCTGAGCGTGTATTTCAACTTTTACAAGAGCATCAAGCTTTCAGTCCTGCGATGGGATTTAGCCGCTTAATTGAAGTCCTGATTATTTTAAGTGAGGCAAAACAGGTAAAACGGTTAAATACCTACAGCTTGCCCGAGATTGAAGACAATCCAAAAGAGTTAAAGCTGGTACGGAAAATCTCTAATTATATTGAATTAAATTACCGTAATAATATTCAAGTTATTGACTTATGTAATGAGATACATGTCAGTGAAAGCACCGTTTATCGGCTTTTTGAGCGCCATTTTGTATGCAGCTTTTCTAATCATGTTAAGGAATTTAGGATAGGCAAAGCCTGTGAACTTTTGGTTAACAGCAATACCAGCATCGCAGTAATTGCAGACTTAGTCGGTTTTAGTAATTTATCGAATTTTAACCGCCAGTTTAAACAGTGTAAGCAGATGACACCTAAGCAGTTTCGCTTACTGTTTGCTTAAACAGATAAGATCCCCATGTTTACGCCCTGCTCGATCGGGCTTTTGTCCGCCAGATGATAAAAAGGCTAAAGCCCCATCGCATACTTCATCACTTTATTTTTAACTACCCCGCTATTCTGCGCTAAATGCAAAATTCCCTTACGTAACAAACGCACTGAATCCAATTCACATTTGCTGCCTTTATAAAACAGATCCATTGCGCTCTGCATCAGCAAGTTCGCAGGTTTTCGTTTGCATTCATAACGTTTTAACAAAACAGGTATTGGCAAATCTGAGCTGTTTTGCAATAGATCCACTAAACATTCTACATCTTTAAAACCAAGATTAACCCCCTGCCCTGCTAATGGATTAATGGTGTGTGCCGCATCGCCCAACAGTACAGATGCCCCCTTAAAATAGCTTTGCGCATGACGACGTGTTAAAGGAAATGCACCTTTATCTTCGACGCTAAAATCGAACGGCAATGGTGGAAATTCATCAACAATCACCTGTTTTAACTGCTGGTTAGATAATGATTTCAGATGGTTAATTTTTTGCGGGCTGTGGTACCAGACTAAACTGGCATTGTTTTCTGCAAGCGGCAAAAAGGCACACGGCCCTGTTTCACGAAACTCCTGCCAGGTAATATTTTGCTGAGCGCTATCGGTTTTAATATTAATCAACAGACATTTCTGGCGATAATCCCAAGCCGTAATACCGATATTTAATAATTGACGCAGCGCTGAATTAGCCCCATCGCAAGCAATTAAAAGATCCGCTTGAATTTGCTGATTATTATCTAAGTTAACTGACACGCCTGAGTCAGAATTATGAATGCTGGCAACTTGCCTGTTATCGTAAAAGGTTACATTGTTGAGCGTTTTCAGGGCTTGCCATAAAACAGCCTGGATCCAACGGTTTTCGGCAAGATAACCTAAGGCATCGATACCAATCTCTTTACTATCAAAGCAGAGTTTCTGACTGCCTTTTTCCCATGTCTGCAATCTTTGATAGGCACACAAACGATTTTTCGGGAGCAAATCCCATACTCCAGCCAACTCAAGAAGTTTTTTACTTTGTGCGCTAAACGCCGAGACACGCAAATCAAAAGCTTCATTTTCAAGGGGGTGAATACAAGGCGTTTTTTCAACAAGATGAATAGAGTCGCCCTGTTTGGCTAACAATAATGCAGTTAATGCGCCGACCATGCCGCCGCCAATCACAATCACTTGTCTGTTTTGCATTATTATTTTCCTTTTAAATATCAACAAACAGCATTGTATACCCAAATTACTTGAAGATGCATTTTCAAGTAGTTTGGGTATAAGCAAATTATGATAAAGAATGGAGAAATTTAGCCGACTTTTTCAGGAGCAATAGATAGCTAAACAAAAAGTAGCAAGTTAGTCTTGATCTGCGTAAAATGCGACCTCTTTATTTTAGAACCACAGTATGAGCAGCAGATTATGAGCATGAAATTACACGTCAAAACTTGGGGTTGCCAGATGAATGAATACGATTCATCTAAAATGGCCGATCTTTTAAATTCAACCAACGGTTATATTAAAACTGAAAATGCAGAAGATGCTGACGTTATTTTATTAAATACCTGCTCAATCCGTGAAAAAGCCCAGGAGTTGATATTGTATTTGGCCCGCAGACATTGCATCGTTTACCTGAGATGATTAAACAGGTTCAACAAGATCACGGCACCGTTGTTGATGTCAGTTTCCCTGAGATTGAAAAATTTGATTCACTACCTGAGCCAAGAGCGGAAGGAGCAACTGCATTTGTATCTATTATGGAAGGTTGTTCTAAATACTGTACCTACTGTATTGTTCCTTACACGCGTGGTGAAGAAGTAAGCCGCCCACTTGATGATATCTTATTAGAAGTAGCGCAATTAGCAGAACAAGGTGTTCGTGAAATTAACCTGTTAGGTCAAAATGTAAACTCATTTGTTGGTGCAACCCATGATGGCGGCACTTGCAGTTTTGCTGAGTTATTACGTTATGTAGCATCAATCGATGGTATTGACCGTTTACGCTACACCACCAGTAACCCAATCGATTTTACAGATGATATTATTGATGTTTATACAGATACCCCTGAGTTAGTTGATTTCTTACATCTACCTGTGCAGGCCGGTGCCGATCGTATTTTGAATCTGATGAAACGTGGTCACACTGCCGAACAATACAAAGAAATAATTGCCAGTTTAAAAGCTGTTCGTCCTAATCTGACTGTCAGCTCAGACTTTATTGTTGGCTTTCCAAATGAAACCGATCAAGATTTTGAGCAGACTATGGATCTGATCGATTATATCGGCTTTGATACAAGCTACAGCTTTATTTACAGCCAGCGTCCCGGCACACCCGCTGCTGATATGCCTGATGATGTAACCCTTGAAACTAAGAAACAACGTTTAGCGATTTTACAAGACCGAATTCATCAGTATTCTCAACAAATTGGTCGTCGTATGGTGGGCTCTGTGCAGCGCATTTTAGTGGAAGGTCCTTCGCGTAAAAACATTATGGAGCTATACGGACGTACTGAAAATAACCGTATTGTGAACTTTGAAGGTGATCACCGCTCAATCGGTGGATTTGTAGATGTGGAAATTACTGAAGTACATAGCAACTCGATTCGCGGTAAATTCATCCGTGGCGAGTCTGAAATGAACTTACGTGAATCAATTCGCCCTAGCGATATCGTTAATAAACATGAAGACACATTAGGTGTTTCAACATTTACTCCAGAATAAAAGGCGTTAACTATTTTGACTACAAAACTGACTACGGTTTATCTTGATTTAGTGCCAGCAGATACTAACCGATTAGCAGTATTATGCGGTGCATTTGATGACAATCTTAAGCAGATTGAACGTCGTTTAGGTGTTGAGATCATTTATAAAAACTCACACTTTCAAGTTGTTGGTGAGCATCGTTATGCTCAGGCTTGTAGCGATCTTTTAAAAGAGCTGTATATTGAGACACAAACGGTAAAAGGTAAAAACCCTAGTTTATCGGACGGTGATGTGCATCTTGCACTGCAAGACTTAATCTCTAATCACCGCCTGCTAGAAGTAAAACCAGTTAACGATCAAAGCAGTTCCCATAGTCTGACGATTAAAACTAAACGTGGCGTAATCAAGCCGCGTGGTGAAAACCAGACTAAATACGTTAATAACATTTTAAAAAACGATATCAGTTTTGGTGTCGGTCCTGCTGGTACCGGAAAAACTTATTTAGCGGTTGCTTGTGCGGTTGAAGCATTAGAGCGCCAAGAGGTGCGCCGTATTCTACTTACCCGTCCAGCAGTTGAAGCGGGTGAAAAACTCGGTTTTTTACCTGGAGATCTGTCGCAAAAAGTGGATCCTTATCTGCGCCCACTTTATGATGCCCTATTTGAGATGCTCGGGTTTGAAAAAGTTGAAAAACTAATTGAACGTAATGTTATTGAAATTGCGCCACTCGCTTATATGCGCGGCCGTACCTTAAATGATGCGTTTGTTATTTTAGATGAAGCGCAAAACAGCACGGTTGAACAGATGAAAATGTTCTTAACCCGTATCGGTTTTAATTCAACCGCGGTGATCACGGGTGATATCACGCAAATCGATCTGCCGCATCGTCAAAAATCAGGCCTGCGCCATGCGATTGAAGTACTCGGTGATGTTGAAGACGATATCAGCTTTAGTTTCTTTATAGCCGATGATGTTGTGCGCCACCCCGTTGTTGCGCGAATCGTTAAAGCATATGAAGCCTTTGAACGTAACGCTGAAATTGAAGCCGCTAAATCGGAAAATAAATAATGGATCTGTTTGTTGATTTACAAATTGCCAGTGCAAATGAAGATTCGCTACCTGATTTGGCCTCTCTTGAAAAATGGATCCAAACTGCCATTATTGCAGGCTCTGAAATGGAGCGACAAGAAGCTGAACTAACAGTGCGTATTGTTGATATTGATGAAAGCCAGCAGCTAAATCTTCAATATCGGAACAAAGATAAACCAACCAATGTGCTGTCATTTCCTTTTCAAAATCCACCCGGGATCACATTACCTTTACTCGGTGATCTGGTAATCTGTAAACAAGTGGTTGAAAATGAAGCTATACAACAAGATAAAACCTTAACAGAACATTGGGCTCATATGCTTATTCATGGCACGCTGCACCTGTTAGGCTATGATCATATCATCGAGAAAGAAGCTGTTGAGATGGAAGCCATTGAGACAAAACTGTTAATCGAACTTGGTTTTGCAGATCCCTATTTAAGTGAAAAAGAGTAAATAAAATTAATGTCAGAAGACAAAACAGAATCATTACAAGATAGTTCAAAATCAGGACTGCTCGATAAAATTGGCAATCTGTTCCAAGGAGAGCCTAAAAACCAAAAAGAATTACTAGAAATCATTCATGGCGCGAAACAGCGTGCAGTCATTGATCAAAAAACCAAAGATATGATCAAAGGCGTTTTAGATGTCTCCAAGCTACGTGTCCGCGATATTATGATCCCTCGTTCACAAATGATCACACTAGGCCTGCATCAAACAGTTGAACAGTTTTTACCGCAATTAATTGAGTCTGCACATTCCCGTTTTCCTGTAATCACTGAAGATAAAGACCATATTGTCGGTTTATTACTTGCAAAAGATCTTATTAAATATGGCTTCACCAGTGAAGCAAACGGCTTTAAAATTGAAGATATTCTCCGAGAAGCGGTCGTTGTTCCTGAAAGTAAACGCTTAGATACTTTATTAAAAGAGTTTCGCAGTCAACGTTACCATATGGCGATTGTTGTTGATGAATATGGCGGTGTTTCAGGGCTGGTAACTATTGAAGATATTTTAGAAGTGATTGTCGGCGAGATCGAAGATGAATTTGATGACATCGATGTCGCTGAAATTCGCAAGATTGGTAAAAGAACCTATACGGTCAATGCGTTAACATCAATTGATGATTTTAATGAGTATTTTTCGACCGACTATAATATCGAAGAACAAGATACTATTGGCGGCTTAATGATTCATAAACTTGGACACTTGCCTGGTCGTGGCGAAAGCATCTCAATGGGCGAATATAATTTTAAAGTAACCAATGCCGACAGCCGCCGTTTAGTACAACTGCAGGTTCGCATCCCAAAAGAGTTAAAACATATTGAGCAATAATATCATCAATAAGCTAAACAGTTTTACACAGCATCTTTTCGGGCAACTTATTTTTGCCCTTATTTTGGGCGCAATTCAAGTTTTTGCTTTTGCCCCTTTTGAGCAGTGGTGGGTTCTCTATCCCTCATTAATCGGCTTTTTTTTATTATTACAGCAAGTTCAAAAAAGCACACAACGCTATTTTTTAATTAGTTTTACTTTTAGCATATCGATGTTTATTGCCACCATTCACTGGATTTATGTAAGCATGGATCTTTTTGGCGGCATGCCGACAATAGTAAGTGCACTTTTAATTGTTATCTTCTGTGCGTATTTGGCACTATTTCCAACGATTGCATTATGGGCAAGTACACGTTTTCTAAACTTATCAAATGCAACGCGTTATCTTTTACTTATTCCCGTTTTTTGGTTAATTTCCGATTGGCTTAGAGGTTATATTTTAACCGGATTTCCTTGGGCCTATCTGGGATATAGCCATGCCGATACACCTTTAGTCGGATTTGCGCCGATATTGGGAGTACAAGGTATAACACTGGCAATTATGGTTATTTGTGGCGCACTAACTTTGCTTATGCAAAAACAAAGAATCGTATTAAATATTTCGCTGATTTGCGGGCTGCTAATAACAGGTTATATTTTACAGAAACAACAATACAACGAGCTGCAGCCGGAAATAATGGTGTCGTTAGTACAGGGTAATATAGATCAAAATGACAAATGGAAATCTGATCAGCTCTACCCATCACTATTTAAATACCTGGATCTCAGTGAAACAGGACTAGACATTCAACCCGAGCTAATTATTTGGCCAGAATCAGCAATTGCAGCCTTAGAAATTGATATGCAGCGCTTTTTGCAGCCTTTATCAATTAATTTAGCAGAAAAAAACAAAACCTTAATTACTGGCATTATTGGTTATAAATCGGCCAGTGATGAATACCACAATACCATTATCGCATTAGGTAAATTACCACTAGGCCAAGGTTACTCTTTAACGGGCAAAAATCGTTACCAAAAACATCAGTTATTACCCATTGGTGAATTTGTCCCATTTGAAGATCTACTGCGTCCCCTTGCGCCCTACTTTAATCTGCCTATGTCGAGCTTTCAGCGTGGTGATGAAATTCAACCTAATTTGCAAAGCGGACAAACAACATTAGCCTCAGCTTTATGTTATGAAATCGCCTTTCCTGAGTTATTACGCAAAAACATTGCCGAAAAAACAGGTATGTTATTAACATTAAGTAATGATGCTTGGTTTGGTGACTCCATTGGTCCAGATCAACACTTACAGATTGCAAGAATGCGTGCAATAGAGTTTGCTCGCCCATTATTGCGTAGTACAAATAATGGCGTGACTGCTATTTTTGATGCCTATGGCAATGAGTTAGGAAGACTGCCATCTAATACTGCAGATGTGTTAAGTAAAAAGGTGCAGCCTGCGTTTGGTAATACCCCCTACCAAACTTATGGTTCGAGTCCACTTTACTTATACTGCTTATTGATATTGATAGGGATATTTTTTCACAGCAAAAAAGTTAATATACCCAAGCTACTTAAAACGCGGGAATCTGCAAGTCGATAAGTGCTAGATTCAAGGCATAAACTCAAGGAGCTAATTGTTCCAGAGCAAGGAGTTAAAGCGCCTTACACCGGCATCTTAGCTTAACCCCAAGCACTATTTGCAAGTGGTCAGGTATAAATCTCCCAATAGGAATACCTATGAAGAATAAAATAGCAACATTCCGCCATCCGGATTTTCAGCAAAAACTTTGGCAATTAGCCCTGCCTATTACTTTCCAGTCGCTGTTATATTCATTTCTTGGCCTTGTTGATATTTTAATGGTCGGCCAGTTAGGTGAAAGTGAAATTGCCGCGGTTGGCCTGGGTAATAAAATATTCTTCTTTAACCTGTTAATGATGGTCGGCGTCAGCCATGCAGGTGGCGTACTTGCTTCTCAATACTTTGGAGCAAAAGATCTATCAGGCTTAAGACGCAGCTTAGTGATATCACTCCTGTTTACTTTTTTGATTACGATTCCCTTTATAGCTTTTTATACTATCTCTCCACAAACCGTTACTGGACTCGCAAGTGATGACCCTCGGCTTTTATTATTAGCCAACGATTATTTAGTGATCACTGCATGGAGCTTTATTTTTACCGCCGTTGTACTGCCCGTTGAAACAGCATTACGTTCAGCAGGAGATACCAAAACTTCAATGCGCATTAGCATGCTGGTTATACCTATTAATGCTCTGCTTAACTATATATTCATTTTTGGTCACCTTGGATTTCCAGCAATGGGTGTCCAAGGTAGCGCCTGGGGCACGTTAATCGCGCGGGCCATCCAGTTATTATTACTGCTTATTTTCGTTGCTAAAAAACGCTCATTTATCATCACTAAGCGAAATGAGATCAAACAGGCACTTAGCCGATATGAAATAAAACGTTATATAAAACTGGCAATACCAATGGTATTACATGATAGCGGCTGGGCTTTAGGTGTTTTTGTTTACACTTTAATTTTTGCCATGATTGGTATTCAAGAACTGGCAGTGATGAGTATGATATCCACCATAGAGCAAACTATTTTTGCACTGTTTATTGGTATCGCTATTGCCAGTGGCACTATGATAGGACATCAGCTCGGGGCAAAATCATTTAATATAGCCTGGCAACAAGCCTGGACATTTATCCTGTTTGTACCCATTCTGGCATTTATCTTTACCCCTATCATTATTATATTTAGAGAGCCCGTATTATCACTATTCCCGGCCCTATCATTAAGTGCAAGCGAAAGTGCATCCCAGGTTTTACTGGTATTGGCATGTGCGTTGTTTGTTCGGGTTATTAACTTTATTGGTATTATCGGCGTCTTACGTAGCGGCGGAGATGTTAATTACAGTACATTTATTGATATTTTCTGCATGTGGTGCGTGGGTATCCCGTTAACCTATATTGCCGTTAAATATTATAACTTCAGCTTAGTTGAAGCGTATATTGTTACTCTGTCAGAAGAGCTGCTCAAGGTTATTTTAGTGATCCAGCGTGTCCATAAAAAACACTGGTTAAGAAATATGATCCAAACATGATAAAAAAACCCAATAGAATCAAATAAAAATTAAGATTAATCCTACAATTTAAACTACAAGCTGATAACATCATATTTTTGTTTTCTATAATAATGGTTAGGGATTTTTATGTTTTTAAATAAAACCGCACTTATAACTGCAGTCGCTATTTTTGTAAGCACAGGTTGTGTCAGCATAGATAATGAAGCACAACAAACACAAATAACCAACCTGCAAGGTGAGCTTGTGCAAGCACAAGAAACTAACCAGCAAACACAAACAAAGCTAACTACAGCCAATAAAAACTTAACTGGCTGTCAAAATAAAGTTGATGAATTAACAATCTTATTAGCAAAATCAACAAGCGCAAAAAATGCCACAAAACTGGATGATAAAACAATTCTCGGCCAGTCTGAATGGGTTTATATTTCAACGACTAAAAGTAACTACAAAGGCAGAATTGATACGGGTGCAGCAACCTCTTCAATTAACGCGGTTGATATTGAACGTTTTGAACGCGATGGCAAAAAATGGGTGCGTTTTAATCTAAGTCATGAAAAAGGATTAGATCCGCAAATTGTTGAAGCTAAAATTGAACGTATTGCTAAAATTATTCAATCAAGTAAACCTGGTGAAGAAACTGAACGCCCCGTTGTTAAATTACATGTGCGTATTGGTGATGTAACACATCAAACAGAGTTTACCTTAACGGATCGCACTCATATGGTATACCCTGTATTAATCGGTCGTACATTTATGCAGGATGTTGTATTAGTTGACGTCAGCAAAGAATACATTCATCCAAAATACAACGCTAAATAGTAAGGGCTCCCCATGAACTCAAGAATTGTCTTTTTCGCCTTAGTCGCAGGCCTGTTCACTTTAGGCATATTTCAAACTGTACAACGCCATTTCGCGTTCGATATTCCCTGGTTGCCTGGCGAAACACGTACCATCTGGAATATTGATGCAAAAGTCGATTTTAATGCGATGGGAGAGTCTGTTCTTGCATCACTAACCACGCCAAAAGCGCAAGCTGGTTACACCCAAATTAGTCAAAATGCGGCTTCACCTGGTTACGGGCTTTCATTTTTAAATGAAAACACTGCGCCACAAGCTCAATGGGCAATTCGCGAAGCAACGGGTAAACAAACGCTTTATTATAATATTCAGGTACTTGCTGATAATAAAAGTAAAGATCAAAAATACACTGAAATGCCAGCTTTATTCGATAAAGAATATGATGCTGCGAGCTTGGCTGCCGGCACTGAAATTATCAGAGATGCATATAAAACCAGCGCGGATGCATTCAGTTTAACTCGCGAACTGTTAAAAGTACTTAATGCTGAAACCCCGAATCAAAATATCAGCTTGATTTTAAACAGTGAAATAACAAAAACAGATCTTTTAATCGCACTCTTAAATGAAGCAAAAATTCCGACTAAAAAAGTTGGTGCGCTTCACTTAGAAGATGGTCGTCGCCGTCAACACTTACAGCCTATAGTGGAAGTATTCCAAGAAAAAGATGGGGTTATCACTTCCCAACTATTTAATGCTAATAATACAGCAGCAGTAAATCGTAATAATTTATTGCTTTGGGATCAAAGTGGTAAAGCCTTGCTTGAACTTGTTGGTGGTGAGAACTCCAAAGTCAGCTTCTCAATGATTAAACAAGAGCAGCCGGCATTAGCTGCAATCCTTCAAAAAACTGAAGATAATCAATTATTCAACTTTTCAATTCATAGCCTGCCTGTTGAAGATCAGTCACTGTTTAAAGGTATCTTAATGATTCCTTTAGGTGTTTTGATTGTAGTTATAATGCGCGTTTTAATCGGTCTGAAAACATCCGGTACTTTTATGCCGGTTTTAATCGCCATGGCATTTATTCAAACAAGCCTTGTAACTGGTCTGGTTGGTTTTATTCTATTGGTGGCAGTTGGTTTATTTATCCGCTCATATCTATCACATCTTAATTTATTACTGGTGTCACGAATATCCACCGTAATCATTATGGTTATCCTGCTGATTGCAATGTTTGGTGTACTCTCATACAAACTTGGTCTTACTGAAGGACTTAAAATCACCTTTTTCCCAATGATTATTCTCTCTTGGACGATAGAGCGTATGTCTGTTTTATGGGAAGAGGAGGGTGCAAAAGATGTAATTACTCAAGGTGGCGGCAGTTTGGCGGTTGCAGTGCTTGCATACTTTGCCATGAGCAATGAGGTTACACGTCATCTAATGTTTAATTTCATTGGCTTACAGTTTGTTGTGATGGCCTTTGTTCTGTTACTGGGAAGTTATACGGGCTACCGCCTGTTAGAATTACGTCGCTTTAAACCCTTGGCTGATAAGGACTAAACTATGTTTTTTTGTAATCCTTTTAAGCTCAAACAGAAAGGCATTATGGGCATGAACCAGCGCAATAGCGGCTATATTGGACGCTATAACCCGCGTAAATTATACCCTTTAGTTGATAATAAACTAAAAACGAAAATTATTGCGCGTGATGCTAATGTTACCACTCCTGCTTTATTGGGAGTAATTTCCATGCAGGCAGAAGTTCAAGGTGTAGAAGAGTTTATTAAAGATACCCCAGGCTTTGTTATTAAGCCCGCTAAAGGTAGTGGTGGTAAAGGTATTTTAGTTATCACTAAAATTGAAAACGGCCGTTATTTTAAACCCAATGGCAGTGAAGAAAGCCTTTCTGAAATTAAGCGTCACGTAACAGATATCCTTGCGGGTTTATTTAGCTTAGGTGGCAGTGCTGATGTTGCTGTAGTTGAAGGTTTAATTCAGTTTGACAATGCCTTTGATGGTTTTAGTTTCGAAGGCGTGCCTGATGTGCGAGTGATCGTCTTTAAAGGCTTCCCGGTAATGGCGATGATGCGTCTTTCCACCGCCGCTTCTGATGGTAAAGCTAATTTACACCAAGGTGCCGTTGGCGTGGGTATTGATATAGGCACAGGCAAAGCCCTGCATGCCGTGCAGTTTGATCTGCCTGTCCATCACCACCCGGATACCAATAAGGAGCTTAAAAAATTAGAGGTTCCAAAATGGGAACGGCTTATCTATTTAGCCGCTAGCTGTTATGAGATGTCTGGCATGGGCTATTTAGGCACCGATATGGTACTAGACCGCGATTTAGGGCCAATGCTACTCGAATTAAATGCTCGCCCGGGTTTAGCTATTCAAACTGCCAATGGGCAAGGCATTCTGCCGCGTTTGAAGCTCATTGAAAGCTTGGGTGATGATCATGGCATGAGCGTTGAAGAGCGTATTAATTTCTGTCAAAAGCACTTCTCTCAATAGTTATAGCAAATTAATTAATCTGATAAAAAAAGCCCCTGTTTATTTTAATAAACAGGGGCTTTTTTGTACTCTTAACTTTCATCTGCAATAGCAGATAAAAGCTGTCACTATCTAGGATGGTTAAATGAATCATTCAACCTTTATTTCGCAACAAGTGGATAGTAGTCATATACTTAAAAGTGAGGATATCGACAAACTAGCCATGATCTTTTGCAAGCGACTTTGAGATAAGTAAAGATTATTGTGCAGCTGCTATTTATCACGATTGAGATCCCGGCATTAACGGATGACCGTAATAAACTGAT
>JABXKR010000135.1 GCA_013619145.1 Psychromonas sp.
TAATAAACTGATTATTAATAAAAAAAGATAATAAAGGAGTGAAAAATGAGCATTCAAGGCAACACAACTGCGCCATTACTTGCAGAAGTTTCGGAACTGCTAGATGCAATGATCCTGGAGTTAGAACTTAGAGGTTGTGAAGCGAATCATAAGTTGGTAAAACGCGCGTTAATCATACAAAAGCAACTTAAGGATTTAAAAGAAACTTAACTGCGCTTTTTGTAAAAGAGCAAAGCATGGGGGTTTGCTTATCTAAGCAATCGACAGATAAATCATCGAGCTTATCTGCGCAGATGTTGTTTTTGCTCGACAAAATATCGTTTTTTTTCGGCTGCATATTGTTTTCTGCAAAAAAAGAAGAAAAATAACATGCCTTTTTAATTGAATCAGCAAAATATTACAGGTAAAAAAACGGTCCAAAAGCAGGACCGTCCATATCATATCGCGAATAAACGATACCCATTCAATAAAAACAGGGTCTCACTACTGCAATTTAAATTTACTCACCAAAGCATTTAATTGTGCATTGGCAGATGCTAAATTTTGTGTGCTATCGACGCTAGCTTGTCCATTTTTTGTCAGTTCTTGTACCATCTGATGAATGTTACTCATATTACGGCTGACTTCTTCACTAACGCTGCTTTGCTCTTCAGATGCGGTTGCAATTTGTGTACTAAGATCATTAATTTCCACAATAAAGTTGGTCATAGCATCTAAACTCTCTGTCACGCGCTCAGTGTTTTCTGCCGTGCGCTCACAACTTGCTTTGGTTACATCCATAGCAGCAACTGCATCGCTAGCATCTTTACGCAATTTGCCGAGTATTGTATTAATTTCAGCAGTACTGGTTTGAGTGCGTGCTGCCAGTGAACGTACTTCATCTGCAACCACGGCGAAACCGCGCCCTTGTTCACCTGCACGAGCAGCTTCAATTGCGGCATTCAGAGCCAATAGATTGGTCTGCTCTGCAATGGCACCAATCACACTTAAGACACTGATGATCTCTAGCGTATTTTCATTCATGGTATTAATGCTTGATGATGCCGAGTCAACTTCATCCACCAGAGCTATCACACTGTTGGAAGCTTCAACTACGGTATCTTTTGATAATAGCGCTTCATCGTTCGCTTTTTGAGTATTTGTCGCGGTTTCAGTTGCGCCTTGCGCAACGGTTTCAGAAGTCGCGCTCATCTCGGTAATGGCGCTCACAACTTGTTCCGTTTCAGCGGCATGAGTTATTAACGCTTTATTATTTTGCTCAGACTGAATATTGAGTTGATTTATGTTTTCAGTAATATGCGCTGAAGCTTGTGAAATATCGAGGATCATCGACTGCAGATAAATAATAAAAGTATTAACAGATTGTCCGATATCTCCCAACTCATCATTTGAAACAATATCAATGCGCGAAGTTAAATCCGCTTCGCCTGTCGATAAAGTATCAATGCGATCTTTTAATACGACTAGACCTTTGACAATGGCACTAATAACCCAAATTACAATAATAAAAGAGAGAACAATTAAAACTAATGAGATAATAATCCCCGAGCCAACTTTTTCCTCAAAAATATCTTCAGTAACCTTTGTTAAGCCCTTTTGCACCGCGATAATATCACTCTCATAAGCGCCGGTCACAATTGTCCAACCCCATTCAGGGAAGATTTTTCGAGCATAAGCAATTTTGTTTTCGGCTTGTCCGGTGGCTGGGTTTTCATAATTGATTTTAACAGTGGCTTCAGATTTACCTTTTATACTTGCCGCAATGGTTGTTGTGCTGGCAACCTTTGTTCCCACTATTTCAGCTTTCGGGTGAGCAAGAATTTTTCCATCTTTGTCTTGTATCCAAAAGTAACCATTTTCTCCATACTTAGCAATGGTTATTGCGTGTAATGCCGCGTCGATTTTGCTTTGCTTAAGGGTGCTGATGTATTCACCAGTTGCAATAACCAGATTTAACGGTTTAAAGTAAAAGGAAGCGGTTATCTTGTCTTCAACTTTTTCGGTTGTTGGGTTTAAAAAAGTATACTGACTAAAGCCAATAGCATTGTTTTTAGCAGCCTCTACAACCGCCCGTACATAATATTTACCATTGGCACCTTTTCTATCGTAACCGTATGAACCAATAAGAGATAAGTCACTACCGTAAGCTTTACTAATCCACGAAGCGGCATCATAAGCAAAAAAATAACGGCCATTTTCCCAACGGTGTTGATTAAGAAAAGCATAGATGCTAGTTGCGGCTTCACTCTCTGAAGCACTAGATTCATAAATTTTTTCAATGGTGCGTTTAAAAGTTGTCATCTCAGCAATCAAATCTTCTTTGATATGCTCCAGCTTGGATTGCTCGTAAAAAGCAGAAATCGAACGCGTTACAGTATCAACCTGCCCCTTTAACTTTTCATCAAGGACAACTGCCAATTTACTCCTTACATTGCTTTCTTCAGCTTTAAGCACTGCATTTTCTGTATTTATTAGAGAGGTGATAAAAAAACCGCCCATTAATAACAGTGGGACGCACAATGTAATGATAAGCTTCGCTTTCATTGTAAATTTCATAAACTTAACCTTATTATTTTACTATTTATTCAGACAATATATGATATATGGCCGCGCATTATATAGAGGATAATATTATTTAAATGCAATTCATTTACACTTCATTGAGATTGATCAAGTAATAACCGTAAAACATTTATGAACATCATGGCAAAATAATCTAAAGACGTTGCATACAAAGAAGTTACTGGCATAGCTATTGTAATTGGGCTCTACTTTTTACTGTACAATGCCAGTCTGCTCCTGCGATATAATCACCATCAAGCCATATCAGAGGAACTGTTACTGGCGTTTTAGAACAAGATGTTTTTTTAGATATAAGATTTACAGAGGATACAATGTTTAACTGGAATAATATTGATACAGTGCTTTTAGATATGGACGGAACGCTATTAGACTTGAGATTCGACAACCTATTTTGGTTGCATCATGTACCCTCTGAAATAGCACGCCAACAGAAAATTTCAGTGCAACAGGCAAAACAGAAAATGGCATCACAATACGATGCTGTTAAAGGTAGCCTGGATTGGTACTGCATTGACTATTGGACTAAACAAACCAAGTTAGATATTCGTCAATTGAAAGTTGATAATGCAGAAACAATCGCGATGCGTGCTGATGCAATCCCATTTCTACAGGCACTGAAGCAGCGAAATATTCAGCGCGTATTATTAACCAATGCCCACCCGGACAGTCTGGCAATAAAGATACATCGCACTGGTTTAGACCAACATTTAGACCATATTTACTCTACCCATGAGTTTGGGCATTGCAAAGAATCACCAAAACTGTGGCAAGCGCTATTAGCGCACCACCCATTCGATCCAAAGCGCACACTATTTATAGATGATAATGAAGAGTTGCTGCTAATTGCCCAACAATTTGGTATCCGCTATGTGCTCGGGATTGAAAATCCTGACTCAGGACTTGTGCATCAAAACTTTGACCATTGTCCGGCAATTCACGATTATGATGTATTAACCAAAGAGCTTGCCGTTACGAAAAGTTAATAGGAATTGACTGTTTAGCTATAATACCAATTCCACTAATTAGATGATCTATTTAGACGCAGGACAAATGGATGAAAGCCAGGCTTTGATTGCAGTAACCAGTTGTTCTAATTGCAAAATCAATAACGAAGCTAGCAGTTATTTTCTTAGCAGGTTATAGCAAATAACCTGACTAAATCTTGTAAAAAAAATGGTTATCCAAATTCTTGGATAACCATTTTTTAATCAATAACCTGAGCAAAGTTTCACGTTAACAAAATCCAGCAAAAAAACTATTTGACCACAGTTAAGCTTGGACGTTTCCCGCTCTTCGGTTTATCAACATTATCGGCAATAGGCTCAGCTGCTTTATCAAGAGCTTGGTAAGCAGGCTCTTCAGGAAAGATAGTCCCGGCACCATTCTCTTGTGCATAAATACCTTCTATTGCATACAAAGGTACATAAACTTGCATCGGTTGCCCGGAAAAGCGGGCATTAAATGCAACAGCATCATCATCCATTGAAAACTGCACCACTGAACGAGGCGCAATATTAAGGACAATTTTTCCATCTTCGACAAACTGCTGAGGTACTTCAACACAAGGTTGGTTTGCATCAACAATGATATGTGGCGTACATTCACTATCAACTATCCAGTTATAAAATGCGCGTAAAAGATATGGACGTTGCACTAACATGTTATTCATAATACCAGCTCCGTTAAGTTAGTTTTCTATTGAAGTACAGTAAAAATTACTCAAGACAACAGATTAATTACAATAAAATCAATAATGAAGCTAGCATCTCTTTTAACCGGCTTAAATGAATAAAGATTTATCGAAATTGGTATTAGATACCTACTCGAATTTCACGTTCAGTTTCAGTCATTGATGCTTGAAAAGATTCACGTTCAAATACTTTAACCATGTAACTTTTGATACCACTCACATTTTCAATACCTAAATCAATTTTCAATTCAGGTAAGCGCCATAACAGTGGAGCCATGTAACAATCAACCAGAGTGAACTCTTCAGACATAAAGTAGGCAAAGTGATCAAATACAGGTGCAATTAACAAAATTGCATCGCGCAGTTTTGTACGGGCAGCATCGGCAGCTTGCAGATCATTACCCATAATAATTTTCACTAATGGATACCAATCGCTTTCAACACGCTCCATCATTAAACGGCTTTTACCACGTTCAACAGGGTAAACAGGCATTAGTGGCGGATGCGGGAAACGCTCATCTAAATATTCCATAATAATACGTGAGTTGTATAAAACTAATTCACGATCAACCAATGTAGGTACATTGTTATAAGGGTTTATTTCAACTAACTCTTCTGGCCAATTATCTTCGTCAGCAAAAGTGATCTCTACATTGACGCCTTTTTCAGCCAATACAATACGTGTTTGGTGACTATATAGATCTGAAGCACCCGAAAAGAGTGTCATTACAGAACGTTTATTTGCGGCTACAGCCATGGAAATCCCCTAATATATGAATAAATTGGTATGTTTAACAAGCAAAAACGGCAATGATGATAAATACCACCATTGCCGATAATTAACAGCTAATATGAAAAGCTGCGATCAGTGAACGTCGCGCCAGTATTCTTTCTTAAGTAAATAGCTAAGAATAAATAAGATGATTAAGAAACCTATTACCCAAACACCTAAGCTTTCACGCTCTAACTTGTTTGGTTCACCTGCATATACAAGGAAGTTTACCAGATCTAACACCGCATTGTCATACTCATCGGATGACATCTCACCCTGTTCATTACTCTGCAAAGCAACAATCTTTTTATGCTCAACACCATCTACCACTGTTGTTTCATAAATAGCCGTTGGAATCCCTTGTAACTCTTCAAGCACATGCGGCATAGCAACATCAGGAAAAACGGTATTGTTTACTGAAAATGGACGTGTTTCATCTTTATAAAAAGAACGTAAATATGTGTAGATCCAATCTGCACCACGTAAACGTGCTTCTAAGGTTAAATCAGGTGGAGCATTACCAAACCATTTTACCCCCTCTTTTTTATCCATACTATTGACCATCAGTTCACCAATTTTACTATCGGTAAAAATTAGATTCTCTTTCATTAAATTTTCAGGAATATCTAAGTCATTAGCAATACGCTGGTAACGTTGGTAGCCCGTTGAGTGACATGCAAAACAGTAATTCATAAACAGTTTTGCACCACGTTGTAACGATTCTTTATCGCTTAAATCATATTGCGCTTTATCTAGGTGTACATTACCCGCAGATGCAAAAACAAGCGTTGGTAACAGTGCCACTAAGGCAATCATTAATTTTTTCATTTGAATGTTAACCTCGTTGGTAGTGGCTTAGTTTTTTCATTTTTGCTGTAGACCCATAGCGCAATAAAGAAACCGAAGTAACCGATTGTGCCAATTTGTGCAATTTTAGTTAATAATGGCGTTGCTGGTAATGCCCCCAACACACCTAATACGATGAAAGAGATAATGAACTGAGTAATATTCAGTTTGTGTTTCCAACTGCGGTAACGCATTGATTTAACTTTACAGCGATCGAGCCAGGGTAAGAAGAACAGAATAACAATCGAACCGCCAAAGAACACAACGCCGATTAACTTATCAGGGATGGCACGTAAAATGGCATAGAAAGGCGTGTAATACCAAACGGGTGCAATATGATCCGGTGTTTTTAGGCCGTTTGCAGGTTCAAAGTTTGGCGCTTCAAGCAGATAACCACCACCTTCCGGCATAAAGAAGATAACCGCACAGAAGAAAATCAAGAACCCTGCCACCCCCATAATATCTTTTACCGTAAAGTAAGGATGAAACGGGATTGCATCGATAATATCTTTCTTGCCGCTATATTGTTTATGGAAAGTAAATTTACTTTTTGCATCGCTAGGTACTGAGCCTTTTTTCTGTTTTATTTCAATACCATCTGGATTATTTGAGCCCACTTCGTGCAGCGCCACTATATGTAAAAATACCAGAACAACAAGTGCTAATGGTAATGCAATAACATGCAACGCAAAGAAACGGTTTAGGGTTGCACCTGAGATAACGTAATCACCTCGGATCCACAGTGTTAAATCATCACCAACAAAAGGAATTGCACCAAATAGAGAGATAATGACTTGTGCTCCCCAGAAAGACATTTGCCCCCAAGGTAATAAGTACCCCATAAATGCCTCAGCCATCAACGCAAGGAAGATAAACATACCGAAGATCCAAATAAGCTCACGTGGTTTTTGGTAAGAGCCATAAATTAACCCTCGGAACATATGCAGATAGATAACAACGAAAAATGCAGACGCGCCCGTTGAGTGCATATAACGTAATAACCAACCGTAAGGTACATCACGCATAATGTATTCGATTGATGCAAATGCACCTTCAGCAGAAGGGTTGTAATGCATGGTTAGCCAGATACCGGTTAAAATTTGGTTAACTAAAATCAGCATCGCTAATGAACCAAAAAAGTACCAAAAGTTAAAGTTAACGGGTGTTGGATATTGTGCGAGATGTTTATTCCACGTTTCCGTCATTGGAATACGCGCATCAATCCAATCCACCGTGCCTGTGACCAATTTTTTAAGCATTAGGCATCTCCTTTATCTAAGCCGATTAGAATTTTTGTGTCACTCACATAATGGTGCGCTGGGATCACCAAATTTAATGGTGCAGGTACATTTTGAAAAACACGTCCCGCCATATCAAATTTTGACCCATGACATGGGCAGAAGAAACCGGACTCAACACCTTCAACTTGCTCAGAGAAGGAGTCGGGAAGATAAGTCGGCGAACAGCCTAAATGAGTACATAAACCAACAGCAACAAAAATTTCTGGTTTTAATGAGCGTCCTGCATTCAGCGCATATTCCGGCTGTTGTGGCTCTTGTGAATTGGGATCGCGTAACTGCTCATTAAGCGTCGCTAATTCATCCATAATTTTTTGTGTGCGAGACACAATCCAAACAGGTTTACCGCGCCATTCAACTCGGATTAACTGCCCCGGCTGGATTTTACTAATATCAACAGCAACAGGGGCTCCAGCCGCTTTTGCTTTTTCACTTGGGCTCCAAGATTTCACAAAAGGTACCGCAACAGCAGCGGCCCCTACTCCACCAACAACAGCGGTTGTTAGTGTCAGAAACTTGCGGCGACCAGAATTAACAGGCGCATTGCTCATTTAACCATCTCCATTGTGAGCTACTAATACCACTGGTAGAAAGCAGTTCATAAAACATAAAACTGGGATGCACTTCAATCCGTTGAAATTACAACTTAGATGGGTGCATAAAACTGTTTGAATTTTAAAGAAACAGCTAATAATTTACAAGCTATTAACATTACTTTTACCAAAGCAGTGAAAGAAAAGCATGGCTTAATTGACCATGCTCTCATTAAGTGGAATATTTATCAGGAATATAGTTAACAATTAACGCTTATTCAGGTTTATCCATAATTGAACTAGCGCTATTCTTTGCTAAACCAGCAAGATCTTTATCAACCCAGAAAAGTGCTTTGCCATCTTCTCCGACTAATAGTATTTTATCTAGAATGCCTTTGAATAATTTCTCTTCTTCATGCTGCTCTGCAACATACCATTGTAAAAAGTTAAATGTAGAGTAATCATGTGTTGTGAACGCGACATGAGTGAGTTCATTGATCTTTTTTGTAATTAAGCATTCGTGCTTATAAGTTTCAGTAAAGATCTCTTTTAAGGATTTATACTCATGGGGTGGCGCTTCTATTGTTCCTAGAATGGGCAATGCACCTGTTTCACTAACATAAGTAAACAGACGATTCATATGCAGCATCTCCTCAGCAGCATGCTCCCGTAACATTAATGCAGCCCCTTCGAAACCGTTTCCTTCACACCATGCACTCATCTGCAAATATAAATTTGATGAATAAAATTCAATATTGATCTGTTCGTTTAATTTTTCAACCATGGTTTTTGCTAACATTTAAGACTCCGTTAAAATTAAAGGAATAAATAAACATTAGACTGTTATACCAAACTAGGTAAGTAAATAATCTAATATTGCGCAGGAAAAATTAATGAGAGCAAGGCGTTTGATTGAGCAATAGCTGGCTATTGGGATTGAAAACAACGAAGTTATCGTTAATTTTAACCAGCAAGATTGATTAGATATTTACCTAGATTGGTATTATGCCGAGCACGCCAAACAACAGGCAAAAAAAAGCCCAGTAAAAACTGGGCTTTTGCAATTCCGGAAACGTAAAAATTAACGTTTTGAGAACTGTGGACGTTTACGTGCTTTATGTAGACCCACTTTCTTACGCTCAACGATACGAGCGTCACGAGTTACAAAGCCTGCACCACGTAATTCAGAACGTAGTGTTTCGTCATATTGCATTAACGCACGAGTGATACCTAGACGGATTGCGCCAGATTGACCAGTAGTACCACCACCTTTAACAGTGATGTTTAGGTCAAATTTTTCAGTTGAGTTAACTAGCTCTAATGGTTGACGAACAACCATACATGCAGTTTCACGACCGAAGTATTCATCGATATTGCGTTTGTTGATAGTGATTTGACCACTACCAGCTTTCATAAATACGCGAGCTGTAGAGCTTTTGCGACGACCAGTGCCGTAGTATTGATTTGCCATTGTTTTATTCCTATTAGATGTCTAAAACTTGTGGTTGCTGTGCAGAATGTTGATGCTCAGTACCAGCATAAACTTTCAATTTACGGTACATTGCGCGGCCTAAAGGACCTTTTGGCAACATACCTTTAACAGCTTTCTCAATAACACGTTCAGGTGCACGCACGATAAGATCTTCAAAGCTAATTGATTTAATACCACCGATGAAACCTGTGTGGTGGTAGTAAATTTTACCTTTAGCTTTATTACCAGTTACGGTAATTTTCTCAGCATTAACAACGATGATGTAATCACCAGTATCAACATGCGGAGTGTATTCTGCTTTATGTTTACCACGTAAACGTAAAGCGATTTCAGTAGCCAGACGGCCTAAAGTTTTACCTTCAGCATCAACTACAAACCAGTCGCGTTTGACTTCAGCTGGTTTAGCAACAAAAGTTTTCATTAAGTTCTACCCAAATTAATGATTTAAAAAAATATGATTATCAAATTTGATAATCAAAAATGTATTTGCCATTCCGTATCCCTTCGAATACGTCAAGCGTAAACAACAGATCCACCATATATATTTTGGGGGGTGGATAACGTGGGCGGCGACATTGTACAGAAAAACAATACAGAGATCACCCTATTATTGTAATAATCAGTGTGTTTCTTTTTTCTGTAAATTATCTTCAATATGATGGGCTTGTTTTAAATAAGTACAACTTTGCATCTCTAATAAGCGCGAAATACAGCGCTGAAATTCAAAACTTAACTTTTTACCAATATAAAGTTGCTCAATCTCCACTTCAGCAGAAATAATCAGTACTACGTGATGCTCATAAAACTCGTCGATCATAGTTATAAAACGACGCGCAGAATCATTTTTCGAGTCATTCATCTGCTTGATATTAGCAATTAGAACAACGCGGTATAAAATCGCGATTTCAATGTAATCCAATACACTTCTCGGCCCTCCACAAAGCACTGCAAATTCAATGCTTAATGTATCGGCACTGTTAGCAATGGTTTTAATCCGGCGCTGATTTATCTTTATCGCTTGCCCGTAAACCTTGTCACCTTGAGCTAGATTTTCAAAACTGAACGCAATCTGCGAAAAAGCATTGTTATCTAATGGATAGTGGTAAATTTCAGCTTCAATCAAACGGCCTAATCGATAGTCGCGCCCGCCATCTAAATGAAAAATATCACAGTGATTGTTAATTAATTCAATCGCGGGTAAAAAACGAGCGCGTTGTAATCCATTTTTATAGAGAAGATCTGGGTGGAGATTGGATGTCGCGACCAGTACAACACCTTGCTCAAAAAGTTCGCTTAACACGCCCGCAATTATCATCGCATCACTAATATCATCAACAAAAAACTCATCAAAACACAACAGGTCGGTTTCCGATGCAAATGTTTTAGCAATCTGTTGTAAAGGATTAACCTGCCCTTCTAACAGTGCCAGTTGTTTATGGACTCTTAACATAAAGTGGTGAAAATGCAGGCGTAACTTACGCTCGCTTGCTAAACTATGAAAAAAAAGATCCATTAAATAGGTTTTACCCCGTCCAACACCACCATAAAAATAAAGCCCTTTTATTAAAGGCTTGTGCTTCTGTGTAATGCCGATTTTTTGCAGAAAACGTGAATAAATAGAGGTTTTGCTATTTGCTATCTCTGTTTGTTTTCGTAAATCCAAATATAAACGTTGTAAATGTTCTATTGCGATTATTTGAGCAGGATCTGCAGAGAAGTTTGATTTTTGTAAATCAGCTTGATACAGCGAAAGTGGTGTCACAAATAGCTCAGTATAAATAGCGGGAAAATTTGACTTGATATTTAACCTGGCAGTAAAAGTTATTCAACATTATTTTGAATTATTATTTACAAGTGAGAAACGTATCGCTGTTTTATCTGCATTTACAGAACTATCATTAAGTCGTTATGTTATACCCATGATACTTCAAGATGCAAAGTCAGCATCTTGAGGTAACATGGGTATATAACTCCAGTAATGGCCACACAAAAGGAAATATATTTGTGAAAAAATTAATTTGTTCTTTTATTTTCACCAGCTATTTACTGACATTTACAGTAAATACATTTGCGGCACTGCCATCCATGATTGATGGCCAGAATATACCCAGTCTTGCTCCTTTAGTTGAGAAGGTGAGTCCTGCTGTTGTTAATATTTCCGTATCGGCTAACCATTCCAATCAGCAAGCTTTCCCGGATCTATTTCGCTTTTTTAATCCCTATGACGAACCTGAAATGATTCAACCACCTTTTGTCGGCTTAGGTTCAGGTGTTATTGTTGATGCTAAAAAAGGTTACATTATTACCAATTTTCATGTTATTGCAAACCGTCACATCAGGTATTATTAGTGCGCTTGGGCGCAGTGGCCTTAATCTTGAAAACTTAGAAAATTTCATTCAAACCGATGCAGCTATCAACAGTGGCAATTCAGGTGGTGCATTAGTAAACCTAAAAGGGGAATTGATAGGTATCAATACTGCCATTTTAGGCCCTAATGGAGGCAATATCGGTATCGGATTCGCCATTCCGTCTAATATGGTTAATAACTTAACCCAACAATTATTACTGTACGGAGAGATCCGTCGCGGTATTTTAGGCATAAGGGGCGAAGAATTAACACCGGAGCTTGCCAAGACCTTTGCTTTAGATTCTGCACATGGTGCGTTTATAAAGCAGGTAGCCCCTAATTCGGCGGCAGAAGAAGCGGGACTTAAAGCGGGAGATGTTATTATCTCCATGAATGGCAGTACGATTAACTCCTTTGCTGAGTTACGGGCTAAAGTCGGTTCACTAAGTGCCGGCAAAGAGATTAAATTAGGCGTAATACAGGATGGTAAAACAGTTAACTTAACCGCGACACTGAAAGAGGCTCAAAAACCTAAAGTTCAAAATCAATCATTTCACCCTTCACTAGCAGGTGCAACATTAACCAATGTTGGTGAAAATAAAGGGGTAATAGTCACAAACGTCGCCCGAGATTCCATTGCACAGCATTATGGTCTACAGCAAGGCGATATTATTATTGGTATTAATCGCACGCGAATTAGTAATTTAAATGAATTAACAGAGCTTATTAAGACATCCCCAAAAATATTGGCTCTTAATATTCAACGAGATAAACGACGTTTATAT
>JABXKR010000136.1 GCA_013619145.1 Psychromonas sp.
CTACTTAATACGTTTTAACGTATAAAGTTGCTTTTTCAGCTTATCTTAGAGATACATTCTAATTCATCGTCCAAAATATTGATTAATTATCGCTTCAAGATTATCTTCTAATTGCTCTTCAAAATGATCTAAATGTTCCCCAAACAGGTTTAAATACTGGCTTGCCTTACTTCGGGTTAATTTTTTTGATGATATTTGAAATTCCATTTCCGCTAAGGTTTTATCTAATCGAGGTACAATTGACCAGGTAATAAACGCACTGGCAGATGCTTGTAATTGCATTTGTGCAAACTCACAAAACTCGTTTATATACTCGCGACCATCAGGCCCTAACGAACCGGGCTCCATACGGAATATAACCAACATTTTTTTATTTTCTGGAATGGCGCTAACTAACGTCATTTATTGTCCTTTTACTAACTGCACAAGCATAAACCGCCAATATATATACAAAATGCATAATACAGCAGCTAATCCGAAAGTGACAAAATCTTCACGGAAACAACGACTGATTCAAATTAAAATAACTAAATTGGAGTAAAAAATCACTTGCTGCTTGATTATCTGATTTTTCAAATAAAAACAGCTCAAAGTATAGTCACCTAGCTAAAAAAAATTCATCCAAGCGACTGAATTTTTATTGGCAAAACATCCCACACACCCATCAATTTAATTGAACCTTTGTATTTATATTATCAAATATTATTACCGTTATTTTTCTCTTATTGTATTTCTACCCAAAGCACTTGGGTATACACATTACTGATTAGCACAATAGAACTTATACAAGGAGAAGATGGTGCTCAATAGAAAACAAACAAGTAAACAACAAATAAGAGGCGTGATTTATCGCGATATACATTATGGTTCTTAACAACAATTATCCAATTAAACTGATAAATACAGGTCAGAAAAAAACGGAAAACTCACACGGTATATTAAAACAGGTCGAAGAATACGGTCTTAAAAAGGTGCAGAAATCAGTTGCAAAATCATTTGCATTAGCAATTTTTGCAGGAGCTTTTATTGCCATCGCATTTGTTTTTTACATCACAGTAACAACTGGTGCAAATGATGCGCCATGGGGACTAATCAGATTAGCGGGAGGGCTTGCTTTCAGCCTGGGTCTTATTCTAGTGGTGGTTTGTGGTGGTGAATTATTTACCAGCACTGTATTAAGCACCGTTGCATGGGCGCAAGGTCTATTTTCAACAGGCCAGTTACTGAAATGTTGGCTTCGAGTTTATTTAGGCAATCTTGTCGGTGCCGCAGCAATGCTCGCACTTGTGGTAACAGCTCGCATGCATCTGCTTGATGGCGGTGAATGGGGAATTAATGCGCTGCAGGTTGCACAACATAAACTTGAACACAGCTGGGCGCAAGCCTTTGCATTAGGTATTTTATGTAATTTATTGGTCTGTTTAGGTACGTGGATGACCTTTAGTAGCAAAGATACTTTAGCAAAATCGATGCTTTTAATATTACCAGTGGCGATGTTTGTCAGTAGTGGCTTTGAACACAGTATCGCTAATATGTTTATGGTGCCACTTGGTTTGACCATCAAAGTAATCAGCGAGCCAGCCTTTTTTATTAGTCATGGTTTTACACCAGCTGATTTTGCTCATCTAACCTGGTCTAACTTCATTTTACATAACCTAATCCCTGTAACACTTGGCAATATAGTCGGAGGTGGATTATTTGTCGGTATCGGGTATTGGTTAATCGAAGGTGAAGATAAAAACAGAGCAAACAAAACAAGCAATACAAATAACAACAATAACAACAATCAATTAACTAATTTCGGAGAAACATACATTATGAAAACTACATTAAAAAACTTAGCCGTAAAAGATATTATGGATAAAACACCAGTCGTATTTGTACAAGACAAAGATATCTACCAGGCGCTTGCTTTGTTAACTGAGCATGAAATTAGTGCTGCACCAATTGTCGACCTAAACCAGCAATTGATCGGTTTTGTATCGCAACAAGATATTTTAAGATTATTATGGTCAGAAGAGTACTCGGCAGAATTAAGCTATCAAGTAAGTAATGCAATGCAGACAGAAATACTTACGGTAGATGCAAATCAAACTATTACAGCACTGCTTGAATTTATGGTTGTAGATAAAGAAAAGCTATTTCCAGTAAACGATAATGCCATGTTAACTAGTCGTAATTACCAAAGCTATGATGAACGCTTAAAAGCTGCAGCTGCTAACCGCCCTTCAGTTTATCCGGTCATTGAACAAGGCAAACTGTGTGGTGTAATAACACGTCGCCAATTAGCAAATTTAGTCGTTAAAGAATACACTCCTAACGATCAACCTCAAACACAAGCGGCTTAATTTAGCCTGATAGCCAAACTAGTTTGGCTATCATCCCCAACCAGTTGCGCAGTATTTATGGGTAAGAGAGGTGAACACTTGTCTTACCTTTTTGCTTTTCATGATGATCAATCAAGCGGCGAGCCTCAGCTAAAATACAATCCCGGAGTGGATTTTCACCCGCATCTTTTCGCCATACAAAGGATAAACTACGTTTCATATCCAATTGGGGTGTTGGTAATATCACTAACTGACCATTTTCAACTTCCTGTGCAACATCGAGATAAGGTAAACAACCGAGATAAAAGCCATTTTTTACCATCGCTTTTAACACAGGCACACTTTCATATACTTTCCAAACATTAATATTTTCAATCAATCCATGTACAGCACCATCAAAGATTCGTCTCGTACCCGCCCCCATCTCTCTTATAACCCACTTCGCTTGCTCTAATTGGGCGAGACTCACTACATCTAACTTTGCATAGGGATGGTGAGGGTTAGTAAATACCACCAGGTGATCATCAATTAATTTTTTTTGATTGATACGGCTATCATCATTACGCCCTTCGACTATCCCCAAGTCGCATTCATGGTTTAATAATCTTTGAATAACATGATCTGTATTTTCAACCATTAATTCAATACGTAGTTCAGGGAAATCAGAATCAATTTTACTGATAAGGTTAGGTAAAATATGCTCGGCTGCTGTTTGGCTGGAACAGAGGGTTAAATTTCCGCTAATAAGTTGTTGATCATGTAAACCCAGCTGTATCTGCTGCGCATCTTGCAGTAAACGTTTAGCTTTCGGCCTTAACCAGCGCCCCCAATGACTTAGTGTCAACCGGTTACCTTGGCGGGTAAATAGCGGCCTATCTAATACATTCTCAAATTGAGAAAGTGACATACTGACCGCAGACTGTGTCATTGATAACTTTCGGGCAGCGGCGCTAACACTTTCTTGGCTCGCAACTGCATCAAAAACAGCTAATTGTTTAAGCGAATACTTCATCCATTCCTTTCCTAAATAACAAGTTCTAGTGAGTATCAATTTTATTGATACCTGTATCTGCTTATATTATCTATGAGACAAAGCAATAGCAATGTAATCTTGATTTAAATCAACACTTTATTTGCAATAAATAAAAGAATGCTGCTAGATTTGAGTTTGAAAGGTCGGGCTGGCTTTAGTTATTGATGAATTTTGATAAACACTATTGATCTGTTGAATACGACTATTTAGTTTTTGTTGTAAATCACTATCTTTTGCTAATTCTTGCATACCCGAAAAATGCTCTGCTACAGATGATTCATAACTAATAGTTGAACCTGTTGTTTTACCCTCACTATTTCCCTGATTTTGTTGCAATATATCACTGCGCGCTTGAGCGGCCATTTGATCCGCTTTTGCTGCAACACGTCTATCTTGCCCTGAAGGCTCTGACGGCGCCAATGCAGCCGCTTTAATTTGTTGCGCTTTTTGTAACGTTGCCTGCGGATCATTGGGCACTCTTGAAGTATCAATTGAAACCTCACCAGAGACCGCATATTTAACACCATCAGGTCCTGTCTGATAACTGTAACTCGGCGATCCCGCATATTGTCCACCAACAGCTGAATGCGCCCTTTCATGGATCAGTACCTCACTATCTCGTAATTTTAAATCGCCAATCTGTTTTAATTCAACTTCAGTGAATTGCTGCTGATTATCGGGATCATTAGCCGTTTCTTGTGTTACTTTATTATCAGCTTGCTCTGTTGTTTCCTCTTTGCCCTCTTGACCTTGTTGCTGTTGAATATTTTTTGCACTATCGGTTTGTTGACCATTTTCAGTTTGATTGACTAATTGAGGAGAAACATTGTTTATTTGCTTATTCGTTGGTTTCTCGTAGGTTGGATTTGCAACCATAGGAGTTTGGCTGGAAACTCCTGAAAGATTAACTTGCGGAGTTGTTGATGGTATTGCGCTGGAAATTGAATTTACAGACGAAACATTTACTCCCGCTGTAACAGGGGAGTTAACAGGTGAACTGTTTGTAACTTTTAGTGAAACACTATTTGCCGATATATTCATAAATACAAAAATTAAACACGTACATCGATTAAACTGCCGACAGCTTCATCCGCAGTTACTTGCTGTCCCGATGATAATGCTTGATGCTCTGAAACACGTGCATTCACTAGATCTTCGTTTAACTCAGTGATTTTTTGTACTGGCTGCTCAGTGGTCACCGGATCAACACTTTGTGTTTGTTGCTGATTTTCAGTCGCCTGATGTTGCACAGTTGAACTATTTGGATCATTACGATGTAATGTTGTTGGCTGACTATTGAGATTTGCTGTTCCAGAAATATCCATCAGTTACCCCTTCATAAAATAAAGTTGCTCTAATTATCGTACAACAATGACCAAAATACTACTTTTTAGTTGTACATAAATTCAACGTTATTTTCATTATAGTTGGCTATAATTACAAGCTGATGAATTTGTTGGAGCTAATTCATTAATTAACAATTACTTACTATTTAACCTCAACTCGGGATAATGAAAGCGCAATACTCTTTAATATCCCGAGTTGAGGTTATTTTCTTTCGGAACTAAAAAAAGTTTGAATAAACAATTGGGATTTACCCTGATAGAACTCGTGGCGGTAATTATTATTTTGGCATACTCGCTGCAGCTGCAACAGCTGTTCCCGAATATGCTCAATTCCGCGCTAACTGCCACTGCTCTGTAAGCAAAGCAAGGAACTCTGGCTATTCTATTAACTGTTACCCTTTGCAATTTCAAAACACTCTTCTCCGTGCTTCTTGGCATGATCTACTATATTTTGATCGAGCTTTCCACTACTCGCAAATTCATCAAGAATATCAATCACCTTATTTAATGGCATGCCGCTCCGGTACGGCCGGTCTTGCACCAGTGCTTGAAAAATATCTGCGACAGCAATAATTCGAGACTCAATACTTAACTCTTTTTGATGCGGATGAAACGGATAGCCAACACCATTAAGTCCCTCATGGTGAAATGCAGCCCAACAGGCAATATCTTCAAGCCCCTTGATATGGCGAAGAATTTCATAGGTCTCATAACTGTGTTGGTTCATAATCGCACGTTCAATATCACTTAAAGGCCCTGGCTTGCCAAGTATATGATCAGGTATATGGAGCTTGCCAAGATCATGCAATAAACCTGCTATTTCAATCTTTTCACACTGTTCACTAAGTAATCCCAAAGATGAAGCAATATATCGCGCTAAACTGGCAACCCCTACCGAATGCTGGGCTGTAAATGGGCTTTTCTGATCAACGATATAAGCCAAAATCAATGAAAGTTGTTTAAGCTGAGAGATGCTTAATAACTTACTGCTTTCAAATTGCGACATATCCCATGTATAGCGAGTAATATGACGATCCTGCAATGCAATCCAAAAAGCTTCAGATTTCTCCACTTGATGAAAAGCATTAACAATTTCAGGATCAAAATAGGTTCCTTTATAATTAGTTACTGATTTAACAATTTCTTCTCTGGCAAGTAAAATATCTGTCTCATAATGACCAGCCGCCAATACATCTACTCGATCGGCAAGAAAAATGAGGTTAGCCATACGTGTATCTTGTATGCTGACATCGAGCCTATTGAGCTTTTCCCATGGCGTGTGGTGATAAAGAATAGGTATTGCAAAACCGGAAAGCGGCTCAAAATCCTTCAATAAACGATAACCAATTCCGCAATGTATATGCGCATCACACCAGTCAAATTGGTTTACAAGGTGAGAGTGCATCTGCTCCGTAGAAACGCCACAGTCATGCAATAATCCAAGATCAAATGAAAACTGTATAGCTTGATCATTAAATCCAAGCTGATATCCCAACTGGCTGGCAATATAGCCAACGCGCTTGCCGTGATTTGTATCATTCATTCCCACTAGAGAGACAGCGGTCTCAATCGCTATAATCATTTGACGAAGGTCTATTTCTAATTTTGAGAATGTACTCATTATATCACCTCGATTTAATAGATCGTTTTGACAAGCATATATAGCCAGCAGAATGGTCCGTTCTGGGTATACAATTACCAACAACTGCCACCATTCTTATAAAATAGGAACCTTGTGATAAGCCTTCAAAAACCACCAGCTTATGCTCTTCCAGTTTATGTAACTGACTTTTCACTTATTAATAATAGACTCTATTTTGATTCTCACATCAACAAGCTCATAAAGAATTTTGTGAGTGCATTCTTCCGCACATTATCAGATACAGAGCAGCTTTTTTTCTGAATTTACAGATATTTAGAACGACCAGGAGCAAGTATATTACAGTGCGTAATCTTATTTTACGCTGCATAAATAGAAGAGAAATCGCCATCCAATATGACTAAGATCTGAAGTTCGAGGAAGTAAAGGAGAGAGCAATATCATTATTACTAGTTAACAGCTGCGACAAACGTTAATAAGTAAAAATCATTTTCGGTCTGTTTCCTTGTTTACAAAAAATGGGTTATTCATCTCTGAATAACCCACAATTGTTGTTTAATAGATTAACATTAAAATCGATTTACAATCTTCACTATGTTATTTCCAGTTCAATTCGTTCTTGTTGTGCATCTGTTTCCCCCTCAACAGGCTCATCTTCAATATGTTTACCTTTTGAACGTTTAATCACATAGGTGGTGATCATTAACATCGCTAAAATACCTACGGCAGTTGACACATGTATCGCCAAACCAAAACCGAGTGTGCTGTTATTAAGAATAAAGGTGATACATACCGTGGTCATAAACATTGCCGGCACTGTGGTTACCCAGTGGAATTTATTGTGACGAAGCAAGTACGCAGACGCTGTCCATAACATCATCACCGCCGTCGTTTGGTTGGCAAAACCGAAGTAACGCCAAATAATGCCAAAATCAACTTGTGTTAATATTGCGCCTAAAACGAATAGGGGTAACGCCATTAATAAACGATTACGGATAGATTTTTGTTCCATATTGAAATATTCAGCAAGAATCAAACGGCTTGAGCGGAATGCGGTATCACCCGAGGTGATTGGTAAAATCACTACACCTAGAAAAGCAACAATACCGCCAAATCCCCCTAATAAACCGATTGAAGTATCATAAACAATACTACCAGGTCCACCCGCGCTAACCGCTTCCGATAAAGCCCCAACAGAGCCAAAGAATGATAATGCCAATGCACACCAGATTAAGGCAATAATACCTTCACCAATCATAGCGCCATAAAAAACGAAACGGCCGTTATTTTCATTTTCAAGACAACGCGCCATTAGTGGCGACTGGGTTGCATGGAAACCTGAAATTGCGCCACATGCAATGGTAATAAACAGTGCTGGCCACAATGGTAAATCGTTAGGATTCATATTAGTGAACATCTGACTCATTTGGTAGTCACCTAATAAGGTATGCTCGCTTGAAAAAGCTAATGCGACAACAAGTCCCACCGACATAAAGACTAATAACGCACCAAAGAAAGGATAGAAACGACCGATAATTTTATCAATTGGTACAATCGTCGCAACCACATAATAAGTGAAGATAATCACTACCATAGTAATCATCGGCATAGCCAGATCCGTCTGCTGATTAACAAGATTTGTTAACATACCTGCTGGCGCAGAAACGAATACAACACCTACCAGCAGTAACAGTATCAAGGCAAAAATATTCATAAAATGTTTTGCGCCTTGTCCTAAATATTTACCGGTAATGGTTGGTACTGATGCCCCGCCATTACGAATCGATAACATACCGGAGAAATAATCATGAACTGCACCAGCAAAAATACAACCAAGCACAATCCATAACATGGCGGCAGGTCCATATAATGCCCCCATAATAGGACCAAATATAGGACCAACTCCGGCAATATTTAACAGCTGCACCAGATAAACTTTTTTCTTGGTCATAGGTACAAAATCTACACCATCACGTTTACTATAAGCGGGCGTTGTACGCTGCTCTTTAATACCAAAAACCTTTTCGATTATTGCACCATAGATAAAGTATCCACCGAGCAAAAGAGCCACACAAGATAGGAACCAAAGCATATTAATCTCTCCATTATTTAAGTTGATAAAAGGGATAACAGCAATGATTAGGTAAAATGATAGGATGCTTAGTTATTTTTATTCACATCTATTTAAGGAGGGTTTCATCCATGAATAATTAGAATAACCATAACAAAGCATCAATTCAGTGTGTAACACTATCTGATCAAACTGTTATGGATAGCACTTTACGCTTAATAATGACAGGTTCACCCTTTAAAAAAGCCAGTGGTCATAATGTAAATTAAACGGTCAATAACTCTTTTAAGTGGTTTTTATGTAATTAAGATAATGAAAAACGCTCTTTTAACGCTTTTAAATATCGTCGGCTGACAGGTGCCACGGATCCATTACAAGTGATGATTTCAGCTAGCGAATTTTCTAACAGCTTTATTTCACGGATCGCGGTCGGGTTGACTAAATACTGACGGTGACAACGAATTAAACAGGTTTTTTCTTCAAGCACTTTCAGGCTCAATGAACAGCTGCTTTTATTCTCACCGTTTGAAGTTTTATTACTAATCACATGTACGCCAGACTGATCAGAATATGCCAGTTCAATCTCTTGCGGTTTTAGTAATACAAAACGGTTATAACCAGCACAGGGAATTAATTCCAACTGGTTTTGTAAAAGAGCGGTGTAATCACATTTTTTTAAAGATGATTTAAGTCGCTTGATAGTTTTATGTAAACGCGCTGGCTCAACGGGTTTTAAAATATAATCAAAGGCATTATCTTCAAAAGCCTTAAGCGCATACTCATCATATGCGGTGACAAAAACAACCTGAGGCATAGTTTCAGGATCCAGCATACTGAGCATATCTAAACCGGTTACTTGTGGCATCTGAATATCTAAAAAAATCACATCCGGTTTTAAGCTATTAACCTTTTGTAACCCTTCAATAGCATTATTACACGAGGCGATAATTTCAACCTCAGCGGTCTCTTTTAATAATTCAGTTAACTCTTCACGTGCATATAACTCATCATCGATGACAATTGCTTTAAGCATTATTTATCTCAACTTCTTGGTGTTTTATTTCTATTAAAAAGAAAACAGGCACGTATAACTCATCCCATTTATTACGATTACTTTAAGCATTATTTATCTCAACTTCTTGGTGTTTTATTTCTATAAAAAAGAAAACAGGCACGTATAACTCATCCATTTATTTCTATTGCTTTAAGTATTATTTATTTTTCTCTACGACTAGTGGAAATAGTATTTGTGCCGTGGTGGAGATTCCCTGTTCACAGCTCATTTGTAAACCATATAACTCGCCAAATCTGTTTTTTAAACGTTTATCTACAATCTGCAAACCAAGTCCCGTTGCATTTTCTGCTGGCGAATAGGTGCCAGCATTATCAATCACTTGTAACTGTACTAAGGTTTGATTGTTATCTTCAATTACCCCCCCTTTAATCTCAATTTTACCATTCTCTAATAACGTTGATGTGCCGTGTTTAATCGCATTCTCGACTAAGGGTTGTAGCGTAAACGTCGGCACAAACACATCAAGTATTTCTTGCTCAACTAAAAAATCAACCTGCAGTCGATCTGAAAAACGCGCCAACTCAACTTCAAGATAAGCACGAATATGCGCCAACTCCTCTTTAATGGTCACAGATTCTATATTGTGTTTTAGATTACGACGAAAAAATTGAGAAAGGTGCTGAATAAGATCGCGTGCTTTATCTGGATCGCGACGAATCACAGCACTGATCGTATTTAATGCATTAAACAGAAAATGGGGATTAACTTGCGCTTGCAGGAGGCGTAATTCTGCTTGTGTTAATAAGGTTTGCTGCTCAATATATCGTCCCGTTAGTATCTGATTTGATAATAACTTTGCCAGCCCCTCACCTAATGTACGATTGATAGACGAGAACAGTTTTTGTTTAGGCTCATACAGTTTGATCGTCCCCAGTACTTTATCTTCACCACCAAGCAATGGAATAATCAGCGCAGAGCCTAACTTACACTTATTATATAAGGAACATTGATAAGCGACCTCATAACCGTCTGCATAAATTAGTTCGCAGTTTTCAATCGCTTGTTTTGTATAATCAGATGAAATCGCTGTGCCCGGCAAATGATGATCATCTCCAATGCCAATAAAGGCTAAAATCTTCTCACGGTCGGTAATTGATACTGCACCGACACCTGTTTCTTCATAAATGATTTGCGCGATTTTTTTAGTACTTTGCTGGTTAAATCCACGGCTTAAAATCCCCACTGAACGCTCTGCAATTTTTAGCGCTTTGCTGGAAAAGGCCGCGGAATATTTTTCATAAATCGCTTTTCTATCCTGGATAATGCTCATAAACAGCGCCGCCCCAAACGCATTTGCGGTGATCATAGGTAAAGCAATCGCTTTAACCAGATGTAGTGCCTGATCAAACGGCTGTGCAACAAGCAATATAATGGACATTTGCATCACTTCTGCGATAAGCAAAACAATAAATGCCACAGCTGGTTTAAATATTTTATCCACTAAACCACGTCGAACATAATAGCTATGAATTAATCCACCTAATAATCCTTCCGCTGTGGTTGAAATTGCGCAAGCCGTATCGGTAAAACCGCCCATTGTATAACGATGGATACCTCCCGTTAAACCAACTGCAAATCCCACTAGCGGCCCACCTAGCAACCCGCCCATCACAGCGCCGATTGCGCGAGTATTGGCTATCGCATTTTCAATCGCCAAACCAAAATAGGTACCAAGAATACAAAACAAGCTAAACACCACATAACAGGCGAGACGTTGTGATAAATGCCCGGAAACAGTAGTCAAAGGCATAAATAGTGGTGTTTTACTTAATAAATAGGCAATGACTAAATACACACTAAGTTGCTGTAATAAAGAAAAAATCAGTTCCATAAAGACACCATTAATATTAAGAAAAAAACACTATTTGATTACAACCAGCGGCGCACGCGTTTTTTATAATCCAGATATTGCTGACCGAAGCGTGACTCCAGATAAGACTCTTCACGTAGAATAACGCCCCACCAGATCACGGTTAATAAAGGAATTAACAACAGAAACAACCAAAAACTATTAAGCAGAAATGCCAGTGATAAATATAAACCCGTCATCGACAGATACATAGGATTACGTGAATAATTATAGGGCCCTTTTATGGTTAAATTATTCGCTTCTATATAAGGATTTGGCGAGGTTTTTGCGCTTAACATTACTCGAAAAGCCCAAAATACAACTAAACAACTGCTGATAAATAAAATAGCACTTATAAACCACAGCCATCCACCTGATTCAAAAACCGAAATCGGAAAATAAAATTGCAACAGCAGTGCAGCTATCACAGGTAAAAGATAAATAAGTGGTGGAGGTGCAATAATATTCATGCCTAATCCTATAACTAATATTAATGGTTATTTTCAAGTGATTCAGATATATAAGCGGCGACTCATCGCCATCATTGTTGTAATAAAAGCTTTGCTGCAAAGTGATGAGATCTTGCACTTTATTCCTTGTTATAGAGATTATAAAAAATGATCACCTCTTAACTTGTCATCACCTGCGTTTCAAGGATCTCTGCGTATACACTATAATAATATTTAAAACTAACGAATATAAAGCATTTGTATCTCAATGAACTAATGGTGCTGTTAAAGAGTGCATCAAATCAACAACTGGCTTGTTAAAAAGCACTTTTATAAATATCAAATAGGTAGTTTTATGAAAGTTAAAATCATTTCAGCTATTTTGTTTTTTTATATTATTTTATCGACTGGCGTTTTTGCTGGCGATATCAAGGTAACTGTATATGCCGATGAAAATTATCCTCCTTATTCATATAGTGAAAAAGGAAAAGTAGAGGGAATATATACAGAGATTCTCAAAATGGCATTTTCCAAAATGAAAAGCTACGAAGTAGAAATAGTCGCAGTTCCATGGAAACGCGGTTTAAAAAGGCTAAAAGATGGAGAAGGATTTGCTCTCTACCCGCCTTATTTCCATACTTTAAAAAGACCTTATATCTGGCCTTATTCACTTCCCATCATAGAAGAAATAGTCGTTGTATTTTGTAGAGAAGATCTGCTTTTAAAATCCCCCCGACCAAACTGGCCGGAAGATTATTACGGTTTAACTATTGGCAATAATGCAGGATTTCACCTTGGGGGTGATAAGTTTTGGCAAGCCGTAAAAGAGGAAAAAATTAAAGTTTATGAAGCGAAAGGAAATCGAGAAAGTATTTTAATGCTGGGCTTGAAGCGCACGGATTGCTATATGAACGATCGACTTGCCATTTTATGGGAGCTGAAAAAATTAAAAGCACAAGGAAAATATGATGAAGGAGGCCGGCATGCCAAACTGCTAGAAGGCACAACTATTACTATAGAACAGGGATTTTTGGGTTATACAAACCGGGATAATGGAAAATTTCCTTTCAAAGAAGATTTTAAAAAGGAGTTTGATATCATTATTTATGAGATGCGCAGAACGGGAGAGATACAAAAAATTATTGATTCATTTATGGTTACCATCCTATAAGTAGCACATTCCTATAGCCGACTCACTCCATTGCACTACTGCAAATTAATGTTTTATATTTTATTAAGTTCAGAAAGCCTTATAACTGTTATACTCGCGCGCATTATTAATTGATTTTTAAATTTGATGTAAAAGAGTGGTGATATAAATGAGTGTTGATGCGATAGGTTTATCTTCTGAATTATTAAAAGCGGTAAAAGCTTGTGGTTATAAAAACCTAACTCCTATTCAGCAACAAGCGATCCCGCTTATCCGCAGCGGAACCGATCTGTTGGCAAGTGCACAAACTGGGACAGGTAAAACAGCCGCATTTACCCTGCCAATTTTGGATCTGCTGGCTAAAAACAGCAGTACAAAAACAGCAAATAACACCACAATCAAAGCGCTTATTTTAACACCAACTCGTGAGTTAGCCTCACAAGTCGCCAGTAACATCAAAGACTACAGTGAGTTTTTACCACTAACGTCAGGTGTTATATCTGGTGGTGCAAATATGGGCCCGCAAACGAAAATGCTTAAAAATGGCGTTGATATTTTAGTTGCCACTCCAGGACGACTGATTGAACATCTGACCTTAAGAAACGTCGATCTTGCTCATGTAAAATACTTAGTGTTAGATGAAGCCGATCGTATGCTCGATATGGGTTTTTTAAAAGATATTGAAAAATTGATGGAAGTTATCAAGCAGAAACATCAAACATTGATGTTCTCTGCGACCTTTTCCAACAAAGTAAAAACATTAGCGAAACAGTTATTAACCACGCCAAAAACCTTAGATATCTCGCCGCAAAACTCAACATCAGGCAAAGTAAAACAACAAGTTTACTGGGTATCAGAAACGCGTAAACGCGAACTATTATCTGAGCTTATCGGCGTTAAAAACTGGAAACAGGTACTGGTATTTGCCGGAACCAAAGAGAGTGCAAACTTATTAGCAAAAGAGTTAAAACTCGATGGCATCAAAGCGGCATTATGCCACGGAGATAAAACCCAAGGTGCGCGTAATCAAGCGATTCAAAAATTTACTGAAGGTAGCGTTCGCGTTCTAGTTGCAACTGACGTGGCTGCACGTGGACTTGATATTCCAGATCTGCCTTATGTAGTCAATTTCCACTTGCCGTTTTTAGCTGAAGATTATGTACACCGTATTGGCCGAACAGGTCGTGCTGGTAAAAGTGGTACGGCTATTTCATTAGTCAGCCCTAAAGATGAACAATTTTTAGATGATATTGAAGAGTTAATCGGTCGAAAATTTGAACGTATCGTTTATCCGGGTTATGAATTCGATGCTGAACTGCCTGCACAATATAACAATAAATCAGAGCAACCACTTAAGAAAAGTCGTTACAAAGCAACACAAGAGCATAACCAAATGATCGCCCGTAAAAAGGCCGAAAATACCCCGGCGGCGATACGCCGTGCAAAAGCAAAAGGTAGAAAACAGAGATAATAGTGGATTAATATAGTGGGGAGTTGCCTCCCCTGATATATGCAAACTATTTGCAGATACGGATTCAGTTGCTTAGCTAAAAAAAGGAATATTGAGGTTACAAAGTGCAGATCTACTGGTATTGGCAATATTTATTTGTACTTACTCATACTCGATCTGGCAGTTCAGTCTGCTAGGCTAAACTTAATCTGACAAATCTACGCTCGATAACTCCCAATATAACCATCATTAGTGCACAATTTATAGCTTCATTGCGAGTGGAGCTTTGTGCACGCTTTCAGGAAAAGCGAGCTAGTTAAGCCTGCCTGCAGCGCATTGTTAGCAGACCATTACTTGCCGGCCCTCTTAAACGGCTCACTTTCTGCTGGTCACGCCCGCTTTATCGGTTAATGCGCTACCGTGCCAGGTGGAGCTTGAAAGTCCTTCTTATAGTGGTATTTTTGGAATAAGAAGATACGAATCATACCTTCCTCCAAAGTGAAGAACATGCTTGCCATGATTGCAGTCTGCCGACTTTCTATACGGAGGCGAAGGAACAATTTCATCTGCTGCAATGATAAGTTGCAGGGTTTCTCCAGCCGCAAAAAAAGTACTACTGGGATAGAGCTCAATATCAACAGGTACAATTTCACCAGCTTTTAACTTCTGCTCCGAAGTCCCTTTTTGAACAGGGTGCCACTCTGTCGATTCATCAGGATCAAGTTCGCGCCGGGAAACTTTACACCACCCTCGGGTAACCATATCCCCATTGATTCCAACGGAACCGTTGAAGCGAACAGAATTCCCATCTCGATCGAGCTTATTTACGGCTATAAACATCGCCATATCATCCGGTTGCGGGTCTCCCTCTTTACATGCTCGGGCTTCCACCCAAACCCTTAACTTCATATAACCACTTAATTCTGTATCCTCGGAAAACTTAAAGCTGAATAATGCTTTCCCTTTTTTTGCCGGATATACCACTTCTAAATTTTTCCCAAGTTTTTCAATAGACAAGATATTGGGTTGTTCGCTCAAATAGAGTTTTGTATATTGGGTCCGAGCAATCGGCCATTCATTTTCATAACGAACCTCGTGAATTTCATCGAGCTTGGAGCTGACTTCCAGCCGTACGGGGGACGTTTCCAAAAAACCACTTGTAGTATCATCTTTCAAGAAGCAGTCCATAAACTCCTTGGTCATCTTCTGCACCTCTTGTGAATAATATGACACCCACTTGCCGGTGCGATGTGTATACACCCATTTATACTTAGACTTCGCTTTTTCAAAAGCTCGGAATGAGCCCATCGTATGCAAGCCATGGTCAGAGAAGGAAGCACACACCAGCATCGGGATAGTAATCTCATCTAACTTGGCAGCTTTGGCTTTCCAGAAATCATCGTATAATGGATGCTCCTTTAACCAGTCTGTTGCGATACACCCCTCGAAATTTTTAAAGTCTTTTTGGGTGCCATTGATCACAGGTTTTACTTCCGTATTCCACCAAAATGTGGGAAAACCACTTTCTTCTACTCCACCAAAACAAAAAATATCGCGATATGGATCGGTAAGCCCTTCCCATGGAGAAATGCAGCATAAAGAAGGAGGAGGCCCTCCGTAGGCTTGACAAGCAGCAACATGGAATTGACTAATCGCCAGGAAGCTTACACCATTGAGTCCCACTTTACCGCTACACCAGGGTTGATTTGCAATCCACTCAATAGCCTCGTAGTAACATTTACCCTGATGTTCAGTGAATGCGGAAGGTGGACCGCCACTGTTCGCGTAACCAGGCAGATTAATATTGACTACCGCATATCCAGCTGGAATCCAAAAATTGGGATCCGGAGACTCCCAACTCGTCAATTTGGAGAATTTAGGCCTTCCTCCGGCCTGAGGAATCAGACGATATTGTTGAGGAGGACCATTCATAGGTGTTTTTTTAAGTGCGGGAGTGAGATGATTGTCATACGGGTGTGCACACATCACTACCGGTATTCTTTCACCATTTAATGCTGCTTTTTTTGAACGGAAGATGTTTGCGGTCAGAGAAAAGCCTTCACTCATCGGTATTTCAACATCATATTCACATAACACATCCGGATCAGGTTCGGTAAGGTCGGCTTTGGGATTAAAAAGCTGACCACTTTTCAACGCATTTCCCAATATTGGTGCGACAGCCTGAATTGTCCCAATTACATTCATGATTTTTGCTTTCATAATAAACCTCTTAAGAGTGTTCTCATTTCTAAGTCTTAGGCAATTGGTCAACTAACTAGGCTGTAGAATTACTCCTTTCAGCCGTAACTTTAAAGTATAGATACAAAATTAAAATTTACTTGTTATTCAATATGTTGTTCTATTTTCTAGAAGTGAACTCTTAAATTTAGCGGAGGAAATGATTATGGGGCTTCTTATTGGCTATGATGGCTTATTAATGACGGTTCTGTGCTTCAATATTTCAATGAAGCCTGATTTTTAATTTCTCGATATTGTGGACTAAGCAAATACAGGCTCAATTCTAACAAGCTAATGTCCCAAAGTTGTCTACATACCCATGATACTTCAAGATGCAAAGTCAGCAAGGCAAGCTGTGCCTAGATGCTAGGCATAAAATTGAAGTATAGTTATTCTACATAGAGATTTTATAACAACGCAGATTGGTGCGGCTTGCCTTGCCCTACGGGGCGCTAACTCGAAAACCAGTCCCGCGTTGCAACAATCGAAAAGGGGTCACCATTACCTCATGTTGCTCCTTGTTCTGGTGCTCGATCTAGTGCCTGACAAAACATCTTGAGGTAACATGGGTATATATCAGCTTTTGTAATGCTCGGTTTCAGGAAAATCGAGCATTATCTGAACTAATACACATTATAGCCCTTTCATTTTTACTCTGCTAAAAACGAGTTAATCTCTTCCATTGTTGCATGACGAACATCGACACCTTTTACCAGATAAACAATATGTTCACAAAGATTTTGACAGCGATCGCCGATTCGCTCTATCGAACGCGCAGCAGCCAGCACTTTTAAAATAAAAGGAATGGAACGCGGATCTTCCATCATAAAGGTCATCAGTTCACGTACAATACTTTCATATTGGCGATTCACTTTTTTGTCTTCATTGTGAATCATAATGGCCGCTTTTAAATCTAAACGCGTAAATGCATCTAAAGAGTTATGTAACATCTTTAATACAATCTGCCCCATATTATCTAACCCAATCAGCGAAGGAACGTCTTTACCATGGTTTTCCATCACCATACGAGCGATTTCTGCAACACCATCACCAACACGTTCCAGTTCTGTAATGCTTTTCATAATAGTCAGTATTAAGCGCAAATCACTTGCTGCCGGCTGACGCTTGGCAATAATCTGTGAACACTCCTGATCTACATTTGATTCAAACTGATTAACCTCTTTATCTTTGATGATCACCTGCCGTGCAAGATCAATATTATCATCAGCCATCGCAGCCAGCGCATCAGTAAGTTGCTGTTCGATTAACCCGCCCATCTGCATCACTTGATTACGAACACTCTCTAATTCACTATTAAACTGCCCTGAAATATGGCGATTAATATTTAAAGTTTCCATTATTTATTCCTTAATTTATTATCCGTAACGGCCTGTGATGTAGTCTTCGGTCTGTTTTTGTGTAGGCGTGGTAAACAGTGTATTGGTATCTGAATACTCGATTAACTTGCCCATATACATAAAGGCGGTTTGATCTGAAACACGCGCAGCCTGCTGCATATTATGGGTCACAATGACCACTGTAAATTTTTCTTTAAGCTCCGTAATCAACTCTTCAATAGTAAGCGTTGAAATAGGATCAAGTGCAGATGTTGGCTCATCAAGCAATAATATTTCAGGATCAATTGCAACGGCACGGGCAATCACTAAACGTTGTTGCTGTCCACCAGAGAGGCCGAATGCATTATCATGCAAACGATCTTTAACTTCATTCCATAGCGCGGCACTGCGTAATGAATTCTCCGCAGCCTCATCTAAAGTGCGACGATCTTTAATACCTTGCAAACGTAAACCGTAGACAACATTTTCATAAATAGATTTTGGAAAAGGGTTTGGTCGCTGAAACACCATCCCAACACGACGACGCAGTGCGGCTACATCGACCGACTTGTCATAAATATTGGTGCCCTGCAATGCGATATTGCCATCGACACGACAGATATCAACCAAATCATTCATACGGTTAATACAACGTAATAGGGTCGATTTACCACAACCTGAAGGACCGATAAAGGCGGTTACTTTACCTTTCGGTATTTTCATCGAAACATCAAATAAAGCCTGTTTATCACCATAATAGAGATCCAAATTTTTAATCTCTAATGCGGTTTTTTCAGCACTTAAATGACTTAATAGATCTTTTTCTGTGCTCGATTTTGCTAATGTGATCATTTGTATATCCTACTTTGGGGCTTTAGAACTAATGTTCTAACGCTCGGTATTTTTCTCTTAAATTATTTCGAATGGCAATAGCAGCTAAATTCAGGCCTATAATGACCGTCACTAATAAAAATGACGTGGCATATACCAGAGGGCGTGCGGCTTCTATATTCGGGCTTTGGAAACCAACATCATAAATATGGAAACCAAGGTGCATAAACTTGCGTTCAAGATGCAAAAACGGGAAGTTACCATCAACAGGTAAGGTTGGTGCCATTTTAACCACGCCGACCAACATCAATGGAGCAACTTCACCTGCAGCACGTGCTACCGCTAAAATCAAACCTGTCATAATCGCAGGGCTTGCCATTGGCACAATAATTCGCCACAAGGTTTCTGATTTAGTCGCACCAAGTGCAAGCGAGCCTTCGCGTAATGAGCTTGGGATACGACTTAAACCTTCTTCTGTTGAAACAATCACAACAGGTAAGGTTAAAATTGCTAAAGTTAATGCCGACCACAATACACCTGGTGAGCCAAAGGTTGGTGCAGGTAGTGCTGCTGGATATAACAATTCATCAATACTGCCACCGACAATATAAACAAAGAAACCTAAGCCAAAAACACCATAAACAATGGATGGAACACCCGCCAGATTAATTACAGCAATACGTATGAACTTAGTAATGTTATTTTTACCTGCATATTCGTGCAGATAGATAGCAGCAACAACCCCAAATGGTGTGACAATCACTGCCATTAACATCACCATAAATACGGTGCCGAAAATTGCAGGAAAAACGCCCCCTTCAGTATTTGCTTCTCGCGGGTCGTCGCTGATAAATTTGCCAACTTGATGAAACCAATGTTTTACCTTAGTAAAGAAAGCCATATCGTTAGGCAGATAGAAATCTAATACGCTAGACATTGGCAATATCACGCTACGGCCACTCATATCTCGTACCAGTACACTATCGCGTTGTGCTTGTTTACGGTAGGTAAATAGCTGCTCTTCTAAGACAAGGTATTCGTTACGTAACAGTTCACTTTCTTTATCAAGCTGTTGGATCTTTTCTGCGGTTAATAAGCCGTCCATATCTAATTTACGTTTTTTAAGACGAATTTTTTCTAAATCGAAATTAATATGACCAATATCAGCGCTTAATAATTTTTCTTCTTTGCCTTTTAAAGCTAATGAACGTTCCACTCTTTTTTGCAGTTCATCTTTAAATTGTGATTTTTCGACTGTAACTGCCTGGCCATTTTCCTGAATTCCTTCAATATAACCGTAAAAATTACCATTTTTAGTTCGTTCAAATACAACAACATCTTTTGGTATGGTTTTATCGGCAATAATTGTTTCTAAAACCCATTGAAAATCCAGATCTACATACTCACGGTTACCGATTTTAATTAAGTAACGCTGCAATGTATCTTCCTTATCTTCCAGCCCAGTGACGCCAGCTGCGATAAGTTGATCTTTCAACACACTCTCAGTATCGTAGATTTCACCGATAACCTTGTACTGCTGGCCTTGTTTATCAAGCATATCAAATTGATAAACAGTGCTTGGCCAAAAGAAACTTAACCCGCGCCAACCGATTAATATAAACAGGCCGATAACTGCAATCAAACTTAGACTCACAGCCCCACCCGTCATCCATATCCAAGGCGTTCCTGATTTAAACCATTTACCCATAATCACTAACTCCTATTTACAGGCTTGAGTATTTTTCACGTAAACGCTGGCGAACAAACTCTGCCACCGTATTAAAGAAAAATGTAAAGATGAAAAGAACAAATGCAGCTAAAAACAGTACTCGATAATGCGAGCTGCCCACCTCAGACTCAGGCATCTCAACAGCGATATTTGCTGATAAAGAGCGCATCCCTTCAAATATATTCCAATCCATAATTGGTGTATTACCCGTCGCCATCAATACAATCATGGTTTCCCCGATAGCACGTCCTGCGCCCATCATAACGGCAGAAAAAATACCTGGACTGGCGGTTAAAATAACCACTTTTGCCAGTGTCTGCCAGGGTGTAGCCCCTAGCGCCAATGACCCCATGGTTAAACTTTTAGGTACACTGAAAATTGCATCTTCTGCAATTGAGAAGATAGTAGGAATAACAGCAAAGCCCATTGCAATACCGACAACCAGTGAATTACGCTGGTCAAAATTAATACCTAACTCATTAGTTAAATACATACGGGTATCACCATTAAATAACCATAACTCCAATGTGCTGCTGAAACTCATTGAGGCATAACCAACAAGCAATAGAATTGGTATTAGAATTAACGGGTGATAACCTTCGGGAATTGACTCTTTAATCTGTTTAGGCAAAGCGCCCCAAGCCAATGCCGTAGCTAATACGCTAAGCGGTAAGCTAATTATCAATAGAATGATACCCGGCAGTTGATTCTCAATCAGTGGTGCTAACCACAGACCAGCTAAGAAGCCTAAAATAACAGTCGGTAATGCTTCCATAATTTCGACCGTTGGTTTGATATATGAACGGATACCTGCTGACATAAAATATGCAGTATAAATGGCGGCCGAGATAGCAATGGGAACCGCAAATAGCATCGCATAAAATGCAGCTTTAATCGTACCGAATGAAATAGGAACCAAACTCATTTTCGCTTCAAAATCATCACTTGCAGACGTTGATTGCCATAGGTATTTAGGCTCAGGGTAACCTTCATACCAGACTTTTTGCCAAAGTGCAGACCAGGTGATTTCGGGATGCTCATTATCAATGGAAAATAAACGTAATCGGCTGTCGTCGGCAAGCAATAATGCATTTGCACGTGGTGATATTGCAACTTGCATATTTTCACTGCTGCTCAGTTTTTCATTTAATAATTGTGTAGCACCAGTGGTATGAAAGACAGATAAATAACCCTGTTGATCCGTGCTTAAAAATCCTTTTCTGAAATATTCAGGAGTAATAGAGGTCACCTTGGCTGATGCTTTAAAATCACGAATAAATGTAAAGGTGCGTTTATTATCCTGCAGTACTTCAAACCACTGGCTGATAACACCATTATCATTTGCAACGATTAAAGAACTCGCGCCGGTTAGCAGTTGCATATCGGTAACATTGGCATCTAAGGCATTAATGGCCAGCGCAGATTTAACGCGAATATTTTCAATATCAGAAACGTCATACACTAAAAGATCGTTATTTGAACGCACAAACAGGTTTTTTAAGTCAGGGCTAAGTAGCATTTGCTCAATTTGATTAGGTAAAGAGGGAAGCGCAACCACCTCCTGCTGCCAAACTAATTCTTCAGTCATCATATCTTCAGTAGCAGTCAGTGCTAAGTAGATCCCGCGCTTATCATCCGTTACCGCAGCAATTGCAGCACCTTCTTCACCGAACTCAAAACTTACCGCTGTGATTTTATGCGCTTGAGCATCAATTTGCAGTTTCTCTGCACCAAATGGATAGATAATTTCAGGTGTGATCAGACGAATATCATCAGGGTAGGAAGTTTCAAATTCAGGTTTGAATATTAGCGCTTGCCCTTGTGAATTTGCAAATATGTATGCATTGCTAGTTGCGGACGTTTTAGCAAAAGCGGAGTATTCGCTAAGCATGCTCTCTTCAAGTAATAAATTACCTAACTCTTTACTGCGTAATGAATAAAAGGAAAGTTTGCCATCATCACTGATTTGATAAGCAATATCATTTTGTTCATCCAGACCTAATGCCAATACATTGCCGTTACTTTGATAAGAAAACTCTTTCTGGGCTGCAATTGAGACAGGGGCAAAAATGGGTAAAACAACATAGAGCAGATAAGCAAATATTAGTAACAGTGTAACAAGCACTAATGCACCACCACTGGTGATACAGTATTTGACTAGCTTATCCTTGATAACACGCTTCTGATCTGCTTGTAACGTGTTCGATAAATCGCGATCCATTTACTATCTCCATCATAATTGATAGCGATGAGTATATGGCGCTTTTGTGACAGTTGTATGACAAATGCAACGGTTGTGAAGTAAAACAATAAATTAAACAGAAGAAATAAAAACGCTTTAGAAATAAAGCGTTTAAATAGGATTTTAAGACAATATTATAAAGGTTTTAGTTTACCTTTTGCATCGATTAGTTTGTTATAACCTTTTTTTACCATAAACGTTTTTAACTCATCTTCAATGCGGGCAAAACAAGCGTCGCCCTCTTTTTCAAAGCAAGTTGCAATTTGCACCGCATCAGCACCTGCAAGCAGATATTCAAATGCATCAGTCCCTGTTTTGATACCACCTACACCGATAATTTGCACACTGTCATCTAACAGTTCACGGAATGCGCGCACATTGGCTAAACCAATCGGTTTAATATAGTCGCCACATAAACCACCAAATCCACCTTTGGGTTTAATAATCGGCTGCTCTGTTTCAGGATCAATAATTAATGTATTACCAATTGAGTTAACACAAGTAATAAATTTAACCGGGAATTTTTTAATAATATTCGCAACGGCAATAAAATGCGACATATCAAAATAGGGAGCAAGTTTAATACCAATCGGTTTGTTACCTAATTTAGTTAATGCCGCAAGCGCTGATTCAGTCTGTTCAAAATCATAAGCAACTTGTGCTTTACCCGGGATATTCGGACATGAGAAGTTAACCTCAATCAGATCAACATCGCTATTTTGAAACGCACTGACCATTTCTATATTATCTTCAATACTAAATCCTGAAATACTCACAACAACAGGTTTACCCATAGCTTTGAGTTTAGGCACCATTTCAAGGTAAGCTTTATAGCCTAAATTAGGTAACCCCATCGACTGAATTGAGCCTAATGGTAAGTCACTGTAACGTGGCTCTGGGTTTCCTTCACGAAACTCCATAGTACAAGACTTGGTAACAATTGCACTTGATGCAGATTTTCCAATTACTTCAAGCTCTTCCCAAGTTGTACACTTAGGACCGGAAGCATTCATTAGATAACTACCTAGATTAACACCTGCAATTTGCGTAGATAGATCGATAGTGCTCATTAAGTTCTCCATATATAAGTCAGAATTACTGAGCAAGTGTATTACAGATCACGTTTTATCTGTTTGATAAAAAACAAAAAAGCCAATCAATTGACTGGCTTTCTGCAGATAATTATTAGTAATAGATCAGTTATCTAATAACTGATGCAGCACTGTACCTAAACGTTTTATTCCTTCTTCAATAATATCAGGATCAACACTTGAGAAATTTAAACGCAGGGTATTTAAACCGCGTTTTTTTACATAGAATGGGTCGCCCGGTACAAAGGCAACTTTCTGTTCAATTGCTTTATCAAATAAAGTTGTCGCAGAAAGTTTTTCAGGCAAGGTTACCCACAAGAACATACCACCTTCCGGGTTCAGGTAAGTCACCTGTTTTGGAAAATAACGTTCAATCGCCTTTTCCATTACTGCTTTTTGCTTACCGTATACAGCAATAATCTTTTCAATATGCGCCTTCAAATCATTATCTTGCAAAAAACGATGCAGTACACGTTGACAGAAATAGTTCGAGTGTAAATCCCCTGCTTGTTTTGCAATTACCAGTTTTTCCATCAAAGCTTTTGGCGCAACAATCCAACCTAAACGAAATGAAGGTACAACGGTTTTAGAAAATGAACCAAGTAAAATAGTCTGCTCTGGCAATAACGCTTTAAAAGACTGCTTTTCTTCACCAGAAAAACGTAAATCGCCATATGGGTTATCTTCTATTAATAACGTCTTGGTTTTCGACAAACATTGTGCAACTGCTTGACGGTTTTCATTGGTATATGAAATACCTGACGGATTTTGAAAGTTTGGCACTGTATACATTAACTTAGCGTTGCTTGTTTTTAATGTTTGTTGCAATACGTCGATATCCATTCCATCTTGGTGGACAGGTACTGAATTGAATTTTGCAGAATAGACTTCGAATGCTTGAATCGCACCTAAATAACCAGGCTCTTCAATTAAAACTTCATCACCTTCATTGAGCAATACTTTACCAAGAAGATCTAGACCTTGTTGAGAGCCATTGGTGATCAGGATTTCATCAACACTTATCTCTAACCCTTTGCGCTTATAGTCAGCAGCAATCATTTCACGCAGCGGCAGATAACCTTCAGTACTACTGTATTGTAAAATGTCTTTACCATCTTCAATAAAAATATCATTAGTCGCTTTTTGCAGCGCATCGACTGGAAATAGATCCCGGTTGGGAAGTCCGCCTGCGAATGAGATGATCGATGGATCAACAGCAACCTTTAGAATTTCACGAATGAAAGATGGTGGTACACCAGAGATACGATTTGAGAAAAGCTCGTTCATAAAATTATCCATAATAACAATTATTAAATTACTGCAAAAATGCAGACTGACCTTTTTATGTTATTTAAATGCAAATAACAAGGTTTATCCTTATACCAATCAAATTAATTAACTATCAGCCTATAACTTTAAATTATTTAATTAAATGGGTATTAATTTCAGATTAAAAAAAAAGGAGACATAATGTCTCCTTTTAAAAATCTATTTACTTATCAAACAGTGTGATTAAGCAAGTGCTTTTTTAGCTACTTCAACTAAATGAGCAAATGTTGCTTTATCAAATACTGCGATATCAGCAAGAATCTTACGATCGATTTCAACAGAAGCCTTTTTAAGACCATTGATGAAACGGCTGTAAGATAGACCGCTAATACGAGATGCAGCGTTAATACGCGCAATCCATAGTTGACGGAATACACGTTTACGTTGACGACGGTCACGGTAAGCGTATTGACCAGCTTTAGTTACAGCTTGAACCGCTACGCGATAAACACGTGAACGAGCTCCGTAATAACCTTTAGCTTGTTTTAAGACTTTCTTATGACGTGCACGCGCTTGTACACCACGTTTTACTCTTGGCATCTTTTAATTCCTTACTTAAGCGAATGGTAACATTCTGTTAACACTTGGGACGTCTACTTTTGCTACCATGCTTTGAGCACGTAGGTGGCGTTTACGTTTAGTAGACTTCTTAGTAAGGATGTGACGTAAGTGTGATTGCTTACGCTTAAAACCACCAGAAGCAGTCTTTTTAAAGCGCTTTGCAGCACCTTTGTTAGATTTCATTTTAGGCATTGCGAACTCCGCATTGTTAAAATTTAAATTAAACCAGTAAGGCGAATATAAAAACTGCTGCGCATTAGATTAACGCACAACAGAATAAATACTACTTTATGCCTTAGCTAGCACGTTTAGGGCCTAACACCATAACCATTTGACGACCTTCCATTTTCGGGAAAGATTCGACAACAGATATCTCAGCTAAATCCGCTTTTATACGGTTTAAAAGAGCTAGTCCGATTGATTGGTGTGCCATTTCACGACCACGATAACGTAGCGTTACTTTAGCTTTATTACCCTCTGTAAGAAAACGAGTCAGGTTGCGTAGTTTTACCTGATAATCGCCTTCGTCAGTTCCAGGACGGAATTTAATTTCCTTCAGCTGAATCTGAACTTGCTTTTTCCGTTGTTCTTTAACGGATTTGCTCTTCTCATAGAGAAATTTGCCATAATTCATGATGCGACAAACTGGTGGTTCTGCATTTGGACTAATCTCAACCAGGTCAAGATTTTGATCAAATGCCATATTTTTTGCATCTTCTAAAGAAACAACACCAATTGGTTTGCCTTCCGAGTCAGATAAACGCACTTCTGTTCCAGTGATCTCTTCATTCAAACGATGTTTATTGCCCTAATACCTGATTTTTTCAATTTATTTACGATTTCATCAACAAAATCAGACTGTTTATCGGTAATATTCATAACTACCACCTGTTGAGGTGATAACCACGTCGGATAAATGCCTGCATACTCTTCCGTTAAAATACCGATAAAGCGTTCAAGTGATCCTAATATTGCACGATGAATCATAACTGGCGTATGACGTTCGTTATCTTCACCAACAAATGACGCGTCTAAACGACCTGGCATTGAGAAATCAAGCTGGATTGTACCACACTGCCAAGCACGACCTAAACAATCATATAAAGTAAATTCAATTTTAGGGCCGTAGAAAGCGCCTTCACCAGGTAATATTTCGTAATCAATCTCATTTTTGGTTAAAGCATCTGCAAGTGAAGCCTCGGCTTTATCCCAAGTTGCATCATCACCCACGCGCTGATCTGGACGGGTCGATAATTTAACAACGACATCTTCAAAACCAAATGTTTTATAACATTCAAATACCATCTGAATACAAGCAGAAACTTCAGCAAGAATCTGCTCTTCGGTACAGAAGATATGGGCATCATCCTGGGTAAAACTACGTACTCGCATTAAACCATGTAATGAACCTGATGGTTCGTTACGATGACAAGAACCGAACTCTGCCATACGCAGCGGCAGATCACGGTAAGATTTTAAACCTTGGTTAAATATTTGCACATGACCAGGACAATTCATTGGTTTGATCGCGTAATCGCGATTTTCACTGCAGGTACAGAACATATTGTCTTTGTACTTACCCCAGTGACCTGATTTCTCCCAAAGTGAACGATCAAGTATTTGTGGCGCTTTTACTTCCTGGTAGTTATAAGCTTCCGTTTGCTCACGGACATATTTCTCTAATTCGCGATAAATTGTCCAACCGTTGCTATGCCAGAACACCATGCCTGGTGCCTCTTCCTGCATATGGTAAAGATCTAACTGCTTACCAATTTTACGGTGATCACGTTTAGCTGCTTCTTCAAGGCGTTTCAGGTATGCTTTCAGCTGTTTTTTATCAGCCCATGCTGTACCATAAATACGCTGCAGCATTTTATTGTCAGAGTTACCACGCCAGTATGCACCCGCTACTTTCATTAATTTAAAGTATTGGCTGAATTTCATCATCGGTACGTGAGGACCACGACACATATCAACATACTCTTCGTGATGATAAAGTCCTGGACTGTCATCTTTATGAATACCTTCGAGGATCTCTAATTTATATTCTTCACCACGCTCTTTAAATAGCGCTTTTGCTTCTTCTACAGATACTTTTTTCTTGATCACTTTATAATTAGTTTTCACTAATTCGTTCATGCGTTTTTCAATTTTAGCAAGCTCTTCATCATTGATAGCAACATCAAGATCAATATCATAATAAAAGCCATTTTCAATTGTTGGTCCAATTGCCATTTTAGCTTTTGGATATAATTGCTTAATAGCATGGCCTAATAGATGCGCACATGAGTGACGTAAAATTTCTAAACCTTCGTCATCTTTAGCGGTAATAATTGAAACATTAACGTCTTTATCAATCGGATCACAAGCATCAACTAATTGACCATCAACTCGGCCAGCAATACATGCTTTGGCAAGCCCAGGGCCGATATCAGCGGCGATTTCCATAATAGAGGTAGTATTTTCGAATTGACGTTGATTACCGTCGGGAAGAGTAATAATTGGCATGCTATATTTCCTCACAGTGATGCTTCCAACCAAAAAGCATTTGTATTAATCCATAAATAAAGCGCGCATTTTAAAGCAATAACGGCTAGATGAAAAGCGACAGTGATTAATAAAAGTCACTTTATCTAAGATTAAGTTGTGAGTTTTTATTCCTGCTCCAGATTACCAGCTGCATGAAATTCACTACCCTTAAGTAAATTTTGCACCACTTCTTTATTACTTGCTAAATATAACCCCAACTCTTCTAACTGCTCATCATCAAGCGTCACAGAACTGGCCCCTAAAAAGGCAGCTAATTGATCCGCGCTATCTAGCATTTTGTCATAAGCGTCAGCTTCTTTCTTGCTGGTAAAGGTCATTTTTTCAACACCCTTTCTTTCTACAATGTATTTTATGATTACTGCCACGGCGGCCTCTTTAAACTAATATTTAGCTAGGTTGGTACATGTTTTTTTATACAGTAAAAGATTCACAACAAAAATGCAAGTTTTGTTAAAATTTGCTATCTTCTATATTAATGACTTATACACATGAATTAAGCTAATGAAAACAATCATCTGTCGCCATTGTGATATGGTTTCACATGTACCTAACATGCCCTCTGGATATGTAGCAAAATGTATTCGCTGTGAGAGCGTTATCTATAAAAACAGTTGGTGCAGTCCATCGGGTATGCTTGCGCTATGTTTAGCTGCGCTTATTATTATCGTACCCGCTTTTTATTTCCCATTAATTTCTATTCATTTATTGGGTATCACAGAAGGGACAAATTTATTACAAGGTGCGCTGATGATGATCGATAACGCACCAGTAGTTGCATTTGTGGTGCTGTTTTGTGCAGTGATTGCGCCAACATTATTAATAAGCAGCATCGCGCTGAGCAGTGCTTGCTTAACCTTTAATTATCACCCGGCTTATCTACCTAAAATTTTAAAAATTACCTATATTCTTAAGCACTGGTCAATGTTAGAGGTATATATGGTCAGTCTAATGGTTGCCATTTTTAAACTGATGAATTATGCCGATCTCTATTTCGGTGTGGGTTTTTATTTTTTTATTGCGCTGCTGTTACTCAATCTGACTATTATCAGTAATTACAGTAATCATAGTTATTGGGAAAGATATATAAATGAATAGAATAGCGATTGCAGGTAAAACGGGTATTAAACAAGGGCTGCAACTTTGCAAAATTTGTGGTAATTACAGCCTACAAGTTGAACACCCGACTGAGTGCCCTATCTGTTTAAATGAAATATCACAACGAAAAAAAAACAGTTTACAAAAAACCTGGGCATTCTTAATTACCTCAATCATTTTCATTTTCCCTGCTAATTTATATCCGATCACCTATTTACTTAAAAATAATACACTTTATCCTGATACTATTTTTTCTGGCATTTTAAGCCTGGTTGACAGTGATATGCCGGGTATTGCATTGATCGTTTTTGTTGCATCAATCGTAGTACCGTTTTTAAAAATAATTGCATTAGCTGTGATTGCTTTCTCAGTACAGAATCATTGGAATTTAAACCCCAAAAAGCAACTTTGGGCATTTTATTTAATTGATTGGATTGGTAAGTGGTCAATACTGGACCTATTCGTTATTTCGATCATGGTTGCTGTTTTCGATAAAGGGCACCTGTTATCAGTTTACCCTGGAATCGCGGCGACTTCGTTTACCGTTGTCGTATTGACCACACTATTTGCCGCAAATAATTTTGATACACGTTTAATTTGGGACGCTCAAACAGATGAATAATCACTTTTCACAAAAACAAGCTAAAATCGAAAAAACGCATTCGATTTCCCCAATTTGGTTTTTACCTTTTATTGCCGCATTACTTGGTACATGGGTATTATTCCAACATATCACACATGCCAATGTAGAGATTAAAATACACTTTGAAAATGCAGGAAGTATTATCGTCGATAAAACAAAAGTCCGTTATAAAGGGGTAATTGTCGGTACGGTAAAAAAAATCGAACTAGATACCAGTGGTGGTATAAATATTATCGCCGAAATTGAGTCCCATGCGACCTTTATGTTACGCGAAAAAACTAAATTCTGGCTTGTTTCTCCTAAAGCTTCTCTTACCTCTATTTCTGGACTAGATACCCTGTTTTCAGGCAGTTATATCAACTTACAACCCGGTGATGGCGATGATAGCAGTGTTTTTAATGCGCTTACCGATCAACCTATCAGCATCCCGGATAATGCATTATTGATAAATTTAAAAAGCAAAACCGCTGGATCAATCACTATCGGTACCCCACTTTTCTTTAAAAAAATAAAAGTCGGAGAAGTAGCGAGAGTACGTTTAAATAACAACGGACAATATGTTGATATTAAAGCTTTTGTGGAAACGAAATACCGGCACTTAATTAAAGAAGACAGTAAGTTTTGGAATATTAGTGGCCTGAACGCGAATATTTCCCGGGCTGGTATTGATTTTAAACTTGATAGTCTCACCTCCTTAATTGCCGGAGGCATTACATTTAGTTCACCACCAAAAAGCGCGCCAATAACAACACATTCAGAATTTGAACTATTTGAAAGTCTCGATAAAACAGAAATGGCGCTTGCAATTGAGCTTTCCTTAAATAATATAACTAACCTGCCCAAAGGCGCTGGCATTTTATTTAAAGGCCATGGTATTGGCCGTATTACCGATATCCAATATTCAATAGAGAAAAAGCAGTTTGTGGCAAATGCCGTGATAAATCCGCAATTTAGTGAAATGATCACTGAAGGCGCACAATTCTGGCTAGAAAAAACATCCATTGAGATTTACAAAAAAATGGCAGAAATTGCTGATCGAATGGTAGAAGCAGGATTAACAGTAAAGACTGCCGATGAGGCGTCAGCAGAATCAAATGTAATTATGGTTCTTCTGCCGGACCAAATTCAAAAAATGGTTTACGAT
>JABXKR010000252.1 GCA_013619145.1 Psychromonas sp.
CACCTGATCCCTTTCCGAACTCAGAAGTGAAACGCAGTTGCGCCGATGGTAGTGTGGGGTTTCCCCATGTGAGAGTAGGTCATCGCCAAGCGCCTAATACTAAACCCTGTTGAGTTTATCTCGACAGGGTTTTTTTACGTCTGAAATTTGCGGCAACACGTAGATGACCTACTCTCGAGTAGGGCAAGTTGCGCGACAGCGCAGTGTCACGAGCGGGTGAGCTCTGCGAACCCTGTTCCATCGCCAAGCGCCTCTCTTTATAAAGTACGTCGAAAAATCCCTGTTGACTACGTCAGCAGGGATTTTTTCGTTTAAGCGCTTGATGCGATGACCACTCGAACATGGGCTTATAAAAAGCATGCCGAAGGCATTTCCTTTCATGTGATAGTAGGGGCGAATTTTGTGCCAGCAAAGTGTAATGAGCGGGCTAAGCTCCGCGTGCCCTGTAGTTTGCCGAAAGCGCAGTGTCACGAGCGGGTGAGCTCTGAGACCCCTGTCCCATCGCCAGGCTTGCTCTCTATAAGCAACACAAGACTAAACCCTGTAGAGTTTATCTCGACAGGTTTTTTTTACGTCTGAAATTTGCGGCAGCAAAGTATCATGAGCGGGTGAGCTCTGCGAAGCCTGTCACATCTCTATATTTTTGTTTTATCGAAAATGCTTTCAACCTTAACTCCTACTTGCGTAAGTTTTTTATTGTTCAAACCTATTGTTGAACTCCCTGTATGGTGAAGAGTTGAAAGCAGCAATTGACTTGGTTTCAGATGATAGTGGTTTTTTAAAGAGTCGCATTGGTTGATAGCTGTATTGTCGTTGCGAATGCCCGAACACTCGTTTATTCTTAGTGCTCAGCCGCGTTGTTTTAACCCCAATCAATTGCACATTGCTTTTGATGCCATTTGTTTGTAAAACCTTAATCACAAATAATCAATTGTTAGTTCTATATCTGTTATCTGCCTTTAAAGGAGTAGAGAGGGGCTGTGCTGCCGTTTTAATCTGTGATAGGCATATTCTTCATCGAGTATACTGTTCCCGTCTAGAAAGCTTGATTACTCATGTAGTGTTTCAACGCATGGTTATTCAGAAAAGCAGGTCGTGATTTTTTAATTTGATTAGAGCGTATCGTCTTATTAGGGCTTCGCATTTGAGTTGTTATAAGTTTGCTTCCTTTGTAAGGAAAGACGGCCTTACAATTGCTCTATTTGCGTTAATCAGCGTGTAGAGGTGGTTGAATGATCAAGTCACTATGTTATATAAGTTTAATATGGTAAATGAGACTTAGTCTCTTTGACTTTAATTAGAAGTTGAATCGCGGGCAGGGGATTGTATTACAAATTCATAATACAAAGTGCGCAAATAATTAATTGCTTTAGGCTTAAATGGTGAAGTTTCGTCTATTGTGCTTTGATCAAAAGTTGAACCACGGGCAGAGGATTGTATTACAAACTCATAATACAAAGTGCGCAAATAATTAATTGCTTTAGGCTTAAATGGTGAAGTTTCGTCTATTGGGCTTTGGGCAAAAGTTGAACCACGGACCGGAGGTTGTATTCTAAATTCGAATACAAAAAAGCCCTAAACAATAAATTGCTTAGGGCTTAAATGATGGTGCTTCGTCTCGGAATTGAACCAAGGACACGAGGATTTTCAATCCTCTGCTCTACCGACTGAGCTAACGAAGCATAACTTTTATCATCTTGCGATGAGTTGTAAATGGTGCCGACTACCGGAATCGAACTGGTGACCTACTGATTACAAGTCAGTTGCTCTACCGACTGAGCTAAGTCGGCACACGAAAACGTGTGCATTTGCACCGAGGTCATTGACCTCAACTTATCGAGATATTCTTCAATAAGAAATAATATGGTGCTTCGTCTCGGAATTGAACCAAGGACACGAGGATTTTCAATCCTCTGCTCTACCGACTGAGCTAACGAAGCAGGAACGAGGCGTATTAAATAGATTTTCGTTTCAACCGTCAACCTCTTTTTAAACTTTTATCTTGTTTTTTTAGTGTTTGCTTGTACTTTGGTCATTATCTGTTCTATTTGTGAGCAGCGACCGTTTGTTCAGCATTATTTTTTGGGAGTGTAACCTTCAATATCAACATCTTTGTTTTCAAAGAGGTAGCCAATCATAGTTCGTTCGATGAATTTGCGGTCTTCAAGTTGCATTAAATTTAATTTTTTTTCATTAATCAGCATGGTTTGTTTTTTTTGCCATTCATTCCAAGCTTCCTGGCAGATATTATCGAAAATACGTTTGCCTAATTCGCCAGGAATAAGTTGAAAAGCTAAGCCCGGTGCTTCTTTTTTTAAATAACTACAAAATACAGTTCTAGACATTTTTTATTCCTTCTCTTTAATTTTGTTAACTGCAGTTAATATTTTTTTTGTGGCGGCTGCAAGTCCGACTTTCTGCGGATCTTGTAAGTTATACCAAAGTGAATCTGTTTCTTCCATGACTTGTTGATATTCAACCTGATCAACTTCAATTAATACAGGTGATATATCAAAATGGAAATGACTAAATGTATGGCGAAACGTCGCTAACAGGGTTTGCTGATAGTTTTCTATCTCTTGGCTTTGCAAAGCTTGATGACATAAGTCCAGATTTGCAAATTCAGGGAAGCACCACAAACTTCCCCATATCCCAACTGGAGGACGCTGTTTTAATTGTATTATTTGCCCGTTTGTATCTTTCTGCGAGAGTACCAGCATAAAAGCGTGTTTTATTGGGATCTTCTTTTTTGCCTTTGGTGTAGGGTAATTCTGTACTGTACCGCTAGCAAAAGCCAAACAGTCCTGACTGATTGGGCACTCGTTGCATTTAGGTTTGCTACGGGTGCAAAGGATCGCTCCCATATCCATCATCGCCTGGTTAAAGATATCAGTTTGCTTGGCTGGCGTTACTTTTTCAGCAAGTGCCCATAATCTATTTTCAATGCTTTTTTCACCAGTCCAGCCTTCGATGGCCTGGTGGCGTGTTAATACCCGTTTAACGTTACCATCTAATATTGCAAAATTTTTATCTAAGGTTAAGGATAGGATAGCACCCGCCGTTGAGCGCCCAATTCCCGGCAGATCGAGCACTTGCTGGAACTCTTGCGGAAATTCTCCTTGGTAATTATCGCGAATGAACTGTGCAGCTTTATGCAAGTTGCGGGCTCTGGCGTAATAACCCAGTCCTGTCCAGTGGTGCAAAACTTCATCTAATGGGGCATTGGCAAGATAAGTAATAGTAGGGAAGGAACGCATAAATTTATTAAAGTAAGGAATAACGGTGGCAACTTGTGTTTGTTGCAGCATCACTTCACTGATCCATGTTTTATACAGGTTCTTATCTTGTTGCCAAGGCAGGCTTTTACGCCCATATTTCTGCTGCCATTGGATTATTCGCTGGCTAAAATCAATCTGATTCAAAATAAACTCTTTCTTATTTTAGGGCTCTTTTTTGGGTTATCGAGCATAGCAGAGTTGCACAAAAAATATAACGTTGCATAATGCAGGGATATTTAATGCATAGCACAATTACAGAACAACTAAGGTAGAAAAATGACAGATCAAGAAAATTCAGCCACAACTGAAAATGCTGAAGGTCTCGGCGAACAGAAATATATGCGTAAAATCCGCTCGTTTGTAAAACGCGAAGGGCGCATGACTAACCGACAATCTACCGCGATTGAAAACTTATGGGCAACCATGGGCGTTGATTACCAAGAGACGATGCTTGACTTTAAAGAATTGTTTGGCCGTGAAGCACCTGTTGTTTTAGAGATTGGTTTTGGCATGGGGAAATCATTAGTTGAAATGGCTAAAAACGCACCTGAGAAGAACTTTTTAGGCATTGAAGTGCATGGTCCTGGTGTTGGTGCTTGTCTAGCTGACGCAGGCGAAGAGGGTATCACTAATCTGCGTGTGATTAATCATGATGCAGTTGAAGTACTAGAGCATATGATCCCGGAAAAAAGCCTTGCTACATTCCAATTATATTTCCCTGATCCATGGCATAAAGCGCGTCACCATAAACGCCGCATTGTCCAGCCTGAATTTATTGAAAGCATGCGCCATAAATTAGCGATTGGCGGCGTGATTCATATGGCAACTGATTGGGAAAACTATGCAGAGCATATGTTAGAGGTATTACAAGCTGCCACTGATTTTAAAAACTGCAGTGAATCTGGTGACTATGCGCAGCGTCCGGAATGGCGTCCACTGACCAAGTTTGAAAATCGTGGTAATAATCTAGGTCATGGTGTGTGGGATTTACTGTTCGAACGTATCAGCTAATATTCTTTTTACAAATAAAAAAGCCTGCAAATTTGCAGGCTTTTTTATATTTAAAGCAAAGAGGTTTATTTCTTTTCCCAAATCCCAGGTTCGATTTTTTTATCAAGCTCAGGCATTTTGGTACGATCAAATGTGGGTGTTTTACCAGCATTTAACTGCTCGTTATAATCTTTTGCCAGTTTAACAACTTCATTAGAAAGTAGTAAAATAGCGACCAGATTTATAATGGCCATTAGTGCCATGGAGATATCTGCAAGTCCCCAGATCACACCGTTACTTTCTAGTGCGCCAAACATAATCATGGCTAATACTGCAATACGCAGAACCATAATACCCGTTGTATGTTTATGCTCTAGGAAGATTAAATTTGTTTCTGCATATGAGTAATTTGCAATAATTGAAGTAAATGCAAAAAATAGTAAAGCGATAGCAACAAATTCACCACCCCAGCCTCCAACCTGAGAATCTAATGCGCGTTGGGTAATTTCCACACCGCCCATGCCTGCAAACGATTCTAAACCGCCGGATAACAGGATAATTGAAGCGGTTGCTGTACAAATAACAATAGTATCAATAAACACGCCGAGCATTTGTACATAACCTTGCGATGCCGGGTGAGGAGGATAAGGTGAAGCCGTTGCAGCAGCATTTGCAGCACTACCCATGCCTGCTTCATTGGAAAATAAACCGCGTTGTACGCCGGTCATTATCATGGCACCAAATGCACCGCCAGCAGCTTCTTGCCAGCCAAATGCAGCATCAATAATCATTTTAAGGATTGCAGGCAGTTCGGAAATATTTGTAAGCACAACATATGCTGCGATTAACAGGTAAACAAGCGCCATTGAAGGCACAATTCGCTCCGCTACTTTTGCTATACCGCGAATACCCGTAAAAATAACCATGCCGGATATAATGACTAATATGATACCAACGGTCATTTTATCTAGTTGAAATGACTCATGCAGCGCCGCAGTAATTGAATTTGCCTGTACGGCATTAAATACTAAACCAAAAGCGATAATCAGGAAGATTGCAAATAGACTGCCCATCCAGCGAGCGTTTAAACCTCGCTCCATGTAATAAGCGGGCCCGCCACGGAAATTGCCATCATCATCATGTACTTTATACGCTTGCGCAAGGGTGCTTTCAGCAAAGCTGGTTGCCATACCTAAAATAGCAATTAACCACATCCAGAAAATAGCACCGGGGCCACCGACACTGATAGCAATGGCGACACCCGCAAGGTTACCAGTTCCGACTCGCGCGGCTAAGCTGGTTGATAAAGCTTGAAAAGAGGAGATTCCTTCACTGTCTGATTTGCGACTGTTACGCATAACGGTGAAAGTATGTAAAAAATGGCGAATCTGAATAAAACCAAGCCGAAATGTAAAATAAACTCCCGTGCCAATCAGTAAATAGACAAGGATCTGTCCCCATAAAACGCCGTTGATCATATTAAATATATCTAACATAGTGTTACCTTGAGTTAAGAAATACGTAATTAAATCCTTTTAATTTATCGTTTCTAAAAAATAATTGACGGAATATAGCAAATTTACTCAAACTATATTTGCTAAATTACAATCCTGGTGATTAATTGAACATTTCGCTGTCTAATAAATATACAGCTTGAAACTTAAGTTATACTTAATAGAGCCGATACTTGTTATGTATGCTTTGATAAATAGAGGTAGATATTATGAGCTCATCAATTAAACCGAATGCTACATTTAGCCAAGATGTTCGAGCCTTAGCAAAAGCGCAGGATAAAAAAGAGAGCGGACCAATGGGACAGCAAGTATCGGAGCTTGCACATGCGAAAAAAACGGAAAAACTGCAGGAGCCTATTTCTGTCACTAATAAAAAACTGCTTAATGCTTCAATTATAGAATCTTCGCTGAAATTTAATGAAACAATCGCCGACCAGCCGTTGTCACTTCTGTTAAAAACCGCCTTACAGGGAATCAATGAATCCTTAGAAGAGATGGGGATTGATAGCAATGTTGAAGATGCCTATGAATCGGGGGTTGATTATAGCCCTGAAGCCACCGCTGAACGCATTGTTTCATTCAGTACGCAGTTTTTCACTGCTTATCAGGATCAGCATCCAGAAATGGATGAAAAGGAAGCCTTAACTAAATTTGTTGATGTTATTAGCGGAGGCATTGATCAAGGTTTTGGTGAAGCCAAGGATATACTGGGAGGTTTAAAGGTGTTAGAGGGGGAAATTGGCGATAATATTGATAAAACCTATGAGTTAGTTCAAGAAGGACTACAGGCTTTTATTGATGCCTTTAGTGAGCCAGAAGAAGAGCAACCCGCACTGTAACTGTAATAAATATGATTGTAATAAAAGGTTTAGCTCAGTTGCTACGCCTTTTAGCAATAGAGTTAAGAAAAATCTCCCTCTGCCATTTATGATTAAAGAGCTCAAAAGCTGAATAATATTTAATAAATCCCATCTCTAATAACTTATTTCAAGTCACTATTTTGCTTAAAAACATTCACTCTGTTATCTAGCTGTTTTTGTTTATATTTGC
>JABXKR010000254.1 GCA_013619145.1 Psychromonas sp.
CCTATTGTACCCAGTTATATTTTGGGACTGATGTGAAAATTGATCTGTTTGTTGCTGAAAAAAGTAAGTTTGATAAGGAAACATTTCAATCGTACATCTCCGGTCAGATAATATATGGGGATAAATGCTATTTGAGGGTTAAAAAGAGTGATTTTAATTTAATAAATAGAAACTATAATGCGCATATTGATAATGAACTCAAATCACTTTTTGACAGTTTAAAACCAGCTGAGCCTGAATTTAATAGTATAAAAGATATTGTATTAACCAAGATTGAACTCTTTTTTATGCAGACAGATAATTACATTTCAGCTGATGAAATGGCAAATCTATTTCAGATGAGTAAATCCACTTTTTATCGCAAACTTGCCAGCGAAAATACTACCTACCGTGAATTAGTTGAATCTGTCAGAGAAAAAATCGCCCTAAAATTAATCAGACAAAGTGCTATGTCATTCAGTGAGATCAGTGACAGATTGGGCTACGCTAATCTGACTGGTTTTAATAGAGCATTCAAACGCTGGTTTGGAATCTGCCCATCAGAATATAGACATGATTTAGGAGTTTAAATAAGATTAGGTTTTCCTAAAGAGCGAGCTATATAGAACCATTAAAAAAATTAATTTTAATGTAAAAAAATGCCTATTCTGGAATGAGGTATTAATAAATTACAGACAGAGTTAAAGCAATAATTATACTTCAAAGCCTTGCTAAATCGTCCAAAATAGCAAGTCGCGTCTTTACTGGTTAAGCACCACTCCCAGTCGCGATAATTGCGACCTACTTGGATCATATTAAAGATAAAACCAGCTCGACAAATTAAATAAACATATCAATATCACCTCCTGATAATTCTTTGATTTAAAAGTAAATAAGATGTGTATTCTCTCTTTTGTCTGCTTAGTTACAGCACGTAATAACGAGAGTGAAAAGTGTTGCTCAAACTGAATTTTAGCTCCGCTGAAATGTTACGAAATGTTACGTTATTTTTTGTGTTTATTAGCGTAAATTTAACTATATAGTAAAACAGATTGATGAAAATTAATTGCAGGGTAAACAGATAATATCAGGGAGGATTGATGTTCTATTTAAACAGTTTTGCATTCGGACTTTATCACGCTTTAAAAGAGATAGATCCGACAAATAATGCATTAAAAACAATAAAATTAGATGCTTTTTCAGTGGATGAGCCCTGTTTTATCAAACAGGACAGTTTGTTACCGATATTATTTGCATTAAATGAGCAGGGGTTTTATCAGCGCTATGAATTAAAGTGGCTTGTTAAGGAGATCAATAGCTTATTTGCAGAAGAGCAGAGTTTGTCAAATATAACCCGAGATAGTCTCGGTTGTGTTTCTCGCAGTTATATCTGTAATGCGCCAACATTGGGTGACTTTATAGCAAGAACCATTGAGTTTTTTATGTTTTCAAACCGTGCTATGTCCTTTGACATTAATGCGCAAACTGATCATGTACAGATAAAATTTTGCTTTAATAATAAAGAGCAAATTTTTAATTCAGGTTACGGGCCGTTATTCGGCATCGCGTATTCTTCACAACTGTTTTTTGGAACGGATGTGAAAATTGATTCATTTTTTGCTGATGAAAACAAGTTAGATCTTGAGACCTATCAAGCCCATATAGCAGGGAAGGTTAATTTTGCTAAAGAAAGTTACTTAAGCTTTAAAAAGGATGATTTTAAGATCGTTAATAAATATCATAATCGCCATATTGATAATGAGTTAAAATCTATCTTAGAACGTTTAAGACCCAGCGAGCCCGATTTTGAGAATATCATCGAAGATGTATTAACAAAGATTAATCAGCTTTTCATCGAAACTAATGATCATATTTCAGCCGATGAAATGGCAAGTCTGTTTAATATGAGTAAGTCGACTCTTTATAGAAAACTTGAAGCTGTAAATACATCATATCGGGAGTTGGTAGAAGTTAGCAGAAAAGAGCTTGCACTGAAATTCATTAAGGAAGGTGCTATCTCATTCAGTGAGGTTAGCGATAGATTGGGTTATGCCAATCTAACTGGGTTCAATAGGGCATTCAAGCGCTGGTTAGATGTCAGCCCATCAGAATATAGACGTAACTTATACCAAATTCACTAATTATCTATTCATTTACGCTTGTTAAAATAAATGCTAGCTTCGTTATTGATTTTGCAATTAGAACAACTAGTTACTGCAATCAATGCCTTGCTTTCATCCATTTTTCCTGCGCCTAAATAGATCATCTATCATCCATATTCTGTACTATCTCAGGCTTAACAATACAAAACAGCTATGCTTGCTAAGTAAAAGGACTTAACTTTGAAGGGAAAATCGTATGAATCTTGAAAACAAGGGGTCATTAAAATTAGTTTCTTGGAAAGAACGGATTAGTTACGGTTTAGGAGATACCGCATCAAATCTAGTTTTTATGATGATTACATTCTATTTATTGTACTTCTATACCGATGTCTTTGGTATTTCCGCTGCAGCCGTTGCTACTATGTTTCTTATTGCGCGAGTTTGGGATGCCATTAATGATCTGATTATGGGAATTATCATAGATAAAACGAAAACAAAATGGGGTAAATGTCGTCCATATTTCTTGTGGATGGCCATACCCTACGGAATATTTGCTTTTTTAACATTCACAACACCGGACTTAGTTGGCACGAGTAAATTAATTTACGCTTATATCACATATATTGCCTTAGGTACTGTGTATACGGCGATCAATATTCCGCTTTCTGCAATATTACCCAGTTTAACGGATGACTATCAGGAAAGGACAGCAGTCAATGCCGTGCGGATGATATTTGCTGTTATTGGAGGCTTGCTTGTCGCAGGATTGACTATGCCTTTAGTTGAGGCTTTTGGACAAGGTAATGCTGCAAAGGGCTTCCAATTAACTATGGGATTATATGCTGTTATTGCCGTTATTTTGTTCATAATTACTTTTTTAAATACAAGAGAACGAATCCAAGCAGCAAATAAAAAATCAATTCCAGTTAAGGAAAGTTTTAAAGCGCTAAAAGGGAATACACCTTGGCTGATTTCTGTATTGATTAACTTCGTAATGTGGACGGGTATGACTATGAAAAATCAAACCGCTATCTACTATTTACAGTACAATCTTGGGAGACCGGATTTAATCTCGACTTTTCTTCCTTTAGCCATTATAGCCATTCTTCCCGGTATAATACTTGTCCCTTTCGTTTCTAAAAGAATTGGTAAAAGAAATACCATGTTTATCGGTAATCTAGTCGCGATCCTTGGTTTTATAATGATCTATCTAGCGGGGAATCATAATATTTCATTATTATTCACAGGCAATATAGTCTCTAGTATTGGATTGGGTTTTAATGTGGGATTAATATTCGCATTAATCGCGGATACGGTGGATTATGGTGAGTGGAAATCGGGTGTCCGTGCATCAGGTTTACTGTTTGCAGCGTCAAGTTTTGGTGTCAAGCTGGGCATGGGGGTTGGCGGAGCCATTTCCGGTTGGACACTATCAGCAGGTAATTATATACCTCAAGCTTCAAATCAAGAAATTACAGCACTAACGGCTATAAAGATTAATTTTATCGGGGCGCCAATTATTTCGGCAGTGGGAATCCTCGTACTGTTATTATTCTATAGATTAGATAAACAGTATGATGAAATTCATGCTGAGTTACTAATTAGAAGAGATAATGAAAGCATTGCTTAGAGCAAGAGAAGAAGCTAATGATTATAAATAATTCAATATATATATCCTCTTTTCGGAAGTGAGAGTGGTTAAAAATTGCAGGCTTGCAATAAAACTATTGCAAGCTTGTCAGATTTTATAGATTTATTCATCCCAGAATTGCCACCATTTTTTACGGTTTTCTCTAGATGTTTTTCCTTGTTCAGATCCTTTGTCTAACTCTTTCATCTCTTGATCTGCTTTCTTACCTTTCTTGTCCTTTTTCATTTTATCTTTGGAATCATCAGTTTCATTTTCACCGATATCAGTTTTTTTTAGCTCTTTTTGTTTTTTTTCTTTTTTCACCTTTTTATCTTTCTTGTCCTTTTTCATTTTATCTTCGGAATCATCAGTTTCATTTTTACCGATATCGGTTTTCTTTAGCTCTTTTTGTTTTTTTTCTTTTTTAATTTTATCTTCGGATTGATCAAATTCGGCTTCTTTTGCTTCTTTTGTACTTTTGTTAAGCTCCTTTTGCTCCGCGCTGGGTTTTCCTTTTCCTGCCCATGCAGGCTTATCTGCTACAGCAGGCAGTGCAAAGATACCTATTAAGAGGAAAGTTAATATTTGTATTTTCATAGAAGACGCCTCATCTGTTTGTTAATTAGTAGTTTTATATACAACGCTATGCACAATCTAGTTGTTGCATCTCTTTGCCAACAAAACGCTTGTTATTAAAAATAATTATAGTTAAGGGTCTGTTAATTTGCACAATCACTATTACTGTTAGCTTATTAGTGAGCACTTATTTTTAACACAGCATTTCAGAATCGCGAGCTATTTCGTCTTCAGGGGAGTTTGGATGCAAATTGACTAACTTATATCTACCGATAGTGAAGTTTTAGGAGTAGAGCTGTGCACTTCGTGTGCAAGGAAAATTTTTGATGCAGCTGTTCAGCATAGTGAGCTATTTCGACTGTGGGGAGTTTGGATGGTAAATTGACTAACTTAAATCTAGCGATAGTGAAGTTTTAGGAGTAGAGCTGTGCACTTCGTGTGCAAGGAAATTTATTCTGCTTCCTTTTTTCTAGCTGTTAAGAAAAAAGGAAGCGGTTGTCGATAACAAAACAGCAACAATGTAAAAAAGCAATCCTGTTTTAGCGTCTTAAGCCAACTGATATTGTGTTAATATCCCTTCAAGTGCGATCGATGATTGGCTAAGATCCGATGCTAATATCACCGAGCGTTGCGCTGTCTGTTTAATCGTTTCAGACTGTGCCCGGATATCATTGAGCTGTATCGCGATATCTCGAGCCGAAACACTCTGCTCTTCCGCGGATGCTGCAATCTGAGAGCTCATATCAAATACATCATTAGTTGAGCTGGCCATCGAATCGACATCCTCACCGACAGAAACAATAGAATTACGACCTTGATCGGCCTGTTCAACAATTTCACGGGTCACTGTTGAGAGCGTCGCAGAGCCAGATTGTAAACCTTCAATCATAGATTTAATCTCAACAGTCGCTTGCTGAGTGCGGCCTGCTAAGGTTCTCACCTCATCTGCAACCACTGCAAATCCTCTACCTTGCTCACCGGCTCGAGCTGCCTCAATCGCTGCATTTAACGCAAGTAAATTTGTCTGTTCTGAAATGGCGTTAATAGTGGTAACTACCGCATCAATCTCTGCTGCATTTTTGGAAAGCTGTGTAACAGATTCTGATGCTGAATCGATCTTATCGACCAAGGTTGAAATCCGCACTACCGCATCAGCAATCTGTTCCTTACTAGACTCAGCCTGGTTAGAATTGTTTTTTGTCTGATCGGAAGTATTGGCTGCATTACGGGAAACGTCTTCTATTGCAGCGGTCATCTGCTCCATGGCAACTGCTACCGTATCTAAAAACTCATGTTGCAGGCCAATCAACTCATCACTTTGCTGCGCTTGCTGATTAAACTCATCAGCCGCTTGTGCAAGGGTGCCTGCATTTTTTCCTATCGCCGTCACCATCTCACTCATATTATCTGCACTTCGATCTATTTCGGTCGCAATCATACTAAAATCATCTACACCGAAGAAATTCAGACGCTGTGTCAGATCACCATCGGCTAAACGTTTTATTGCGATATACATATCCCATAAACCACCACCAAGCGAGGTTGATGTCCAGTAACTCAATTGAAAAAGAGGCAATAAACCAAGCAAAGCAACCCATAACATCATACGGGCGTCATCCAATGCCTGTTGTTCCCATTGACTCACATTGCTGCTCAATTGCAGATACTGACGACCAACCGGTGCTGTGACTGTCTGCATTTTACCTTGACGGGATGATTTCATCTGTTTGCTGATCTGTAAGCCTTGTTGTGTGGCAAACTGCGCCAGCTCATCGTCAGTCAGGCTTTGCTTTGATGCGACTTGAGCAAAGGCATCGACCATAGATTGTGCTCTTGCTTGAGAGTTATCTGCTGCATGTTGCTCAACATCGTTTAAGTTGACCAATGCGATGCTGGTTGTAATAACTGCCACCAATGCGCAAAGTACGAAAAACTTTCCGTTTAAACTTAGCTTTATCATAAGGGCATCTATTTTTCTAAATTCAATCTGTTTCATATTCAGTACCAAGGTGATTTTTTAAGAGAAAAAACAGCAGCAAATATTTTTTACAATCTTATTGCTCGCCATTAACCGTTGTTTCTTCTCTCTAGTATAAGTTCAAAATAGATAAACTACTCAATTGTTGTGTTAGGATCTGCTATCGTCATTTTTGTAGCTTTTTGAAAAAAAAACGTGATACTAATGAATTGTGAAGTAAGCAATGTCATCGCATAACCAAGCAGCGCACCAAGAATTAATGCAGGTAAAAGATTAACAATATCTCCCCCCATCGCAAATGTTGCGCAGCAACCGATAAAAGCCCCTGGAATAAAAGATAATTTATGATAACTAGCCTGCAGGCACATTGCTGATGTTGCGATGCCAGTGAAAAGGTAACCGATTAGTTGCGTATCAAAGTAGCTACTTCCGCTGATCACCAACCATGCCCAGAAAACACCGGACAGATTGGTACACCAGCTCATAAGAACCCCATTGAAACCCGTTTTAGGCTGTGCAAAATAGGTACTGCAGCCTAAAAAGCCTACCCAGGTAACGAGATGAAAGGTATCTGCTATGCCACACCAGACTGCCGCAAGAAGTCCTGCAGATAAAGCGATTTGCCAACGATTTTCCATGAGTGTCCTTATTGTAATGAATTAAATTCATCACTTGTTTTGTATTGTAAATATTAAAAACTCTGATCTTGTCTCTCTTTTCATTAATTCAGCTAAGACAAGGGCTGTAGTAAAGCTTTTTTTTAAATAAAAAGTGCCTCGATTATAAATCCGGCGCCTTGTGATCTGATTAATTGAAACGAGTTTATTAATTCAGCAACCCATAAAATGAGATCTGGATCGATAGAATGAGCTTTCCTGTGTCCCCCTTTGCGCGCGTTTACAGAATGTGTTGTTTTTGCGGTTGTCTGTTAAGGAAAGTGATAATTGAATAACAAAACAGGCCGCATTCAGCAGGAGTTCAAACTGTTTTTTTTGTGGATTTATAACGCTTTGTTTTGTAATCGCTTTCAAGGTTTTGGGCTAAAAATAGAAGCTGCTAAAACTATTTCCTGCTCTTGTATAGCGATGTTAATCACGAAAATATTAACCATTTGCGCTATTAAATGTATAACAGCTCATTTTTAATAGACTTAGATGTATTACATATCAAAAGCTGTCAATTTAATGTATGCAGTGATTCTGATAGCTAGCGAGCGCAATAGTAGCCGCTTTTTTTTGCTCGTTGTTTCTATTTTTTTAATACTCCACGTCGTAGTACTGAACTTGCTTGAAAGAGGTAATTGATCAATTTATTACTCTTCGTGCATAAATAATAATTGTGTATTACCGCCTACTGCGGTGATGTTATTGGTGATACAGCGTTCATTAATAAAGCGTAAAAGCAGATCTGAACAACTGATATTATGGATCGGTTCATTGATCGGTAAGCTTACTAAAGATGTGATTGCACCAGGTTTTTGCGCTAACTGCTGATTAAGTTGCTGAATGTGCTTTTTAGCAGCCAAACTGGCCACTAAATTGACGGCAGGATGATCGATTAATAATTGCGTATATTTATTGTCAATTAAGGTGACTAAACCCGCTGTTAATTTCGCTTTCAATAACAAACAAAAGTTTGTCACTAAATCACCGCGCTGAATAATCAGACAGATATTACCTGTGAGTAAACTAATAGATAACAAGGCAAATACACTTTTAAAATCAGCTGCTTGCTGATAATCGATCCAGCACAAACCTTTTGCTTGATAAATTAATCGGTTCGTTTCTCCCGTTGGCCCTGTTAGTTGGATCTCTTGCAGTTGTGAATTTATATTAAAAACAATCGTTGCTAATAAATCGAGTAATTGTAGATAATCTTGTTGATCTATTTTCTGATTATTTAGTAATTCTTGTAAAACATCTTTGATTTCACTTTCATACAAAGTACAGTTTTGTTGAAAATTACTTTGTTGTAATTCTAAACAGTGTAACGCATCTACTAGATGTTGTTCGAATGTTAGATCAGACATGCTTTATCACTCCTCATTTTGTATGCTCTAGCTAACCGTTTTGATACAAGTAAAACGAGTCAAATAATTTGGCCCGCCAGCTTTAGGGCCTGTGCCCGATAAACCATTTCCGCCAAAAGGTTGAACGCCGACTTGTGCACCAATTTGATTACGGTTGATATAACAATTTCCCGCCTTGCTGTGTGTGATGATATGTGAAATAAATGTTTGATTACGGCTATGGATACCTAAAGTTAATGCAAAGCCCGTTTCATTTATGGATTGAATAACCTGATTTATATTTGCCGATTTATAACGAATAACATGCAACAGTGGACCAAAGTATTCATCTTCTAATTCGTTAATATGATTGATTTCAAAGAGCGCCGGCGCAATAAAGGTTGCACTGCTTATATTTTTTTCTTCAATAAAAGGGACTTGATAAAGTAACTGCTGTTTACTTTCTAACTCCTGACAGTGTGCAGTTAATTTATTAACACTAGCCTGGTCTATAACGGGGCCGATATCTGTTTTTAATAAACGCGGATCGCCAATATGCAAGTTTTCCATTTTCCCTTTTATTAAACGGATAATCTTCTCGGCAATCTCCTGCTGCACAAACAAAACACGTAACGCTGAGCAACGCTGTCC
>JABXKR010000255.1 GCA_013619145.1 Psychromonas sp.
GCAAAGTCCATGACTCGGGGTTTCGGCGGTTCGCTAACCTTACCGAACTAAGGGATTTCACCTTTAATCTTCTACCGATTTATCTCGGCGCACTGGGTGCCCTATCTCTTTGTTAAAGAGCGGTAGCCTTTTTAGAATGGTTGGCTGAAGTGGCATTATTAACCCTTCTTTGTCTTTCTCGTTCGCACGTGCGCCGTTTCTTTCGGAGCTTCGGGGCCACCACAAGACTTGTATGCTGCCATAACTTCATCCCCATAACTCAGCCCCATCATTAGGCCCGAAAACACTTCTGCGATGAATTCAGGTGCGCCTGTCCTATTGTCCTGTGTTCCTGCATATTGACTGACTTGTTTTCCTAATTCATGTATTTTTTTATGCCTCGCTTTAACCCCTGGACTTCCTTGACCATTAACGATTAACTTATGTTCTTCAGCTAATTGAAAGTAATCGTCTGGAGCAAGATATTGGTGGAGAATATGTCCAAATTCATGAAATATTGCAGCAAGTACTCGTCTACTTTTCGCGTTAACTGTGTATGTAGGTTTGTAATAATCATAAATTTGATCTGCTACAAGACGAAAATCTTTTGTCTGGCTTTTTCCATGGCCACCTCTAAAACCATTGATGCCGTTGTGATCTTCCATGAAAGGAACCCCTTTAAGTATCAACTTTGAACGATATGAGACCATCGTTTCGGTAAGGATAAGTGTTGCAGTTGGTACTCCATGAATCCCATGTTTCGTAATATATCCAATGCTGGGATCATCCTTCTTGATATATGCGTTAATTGGTAGCTTGTCATCACCGGTAGTGGCACCAAGAAAAGTATAGCCATTTTTACCACGGCGAAGCCATTCGAGAGCCTTCTTTAGAACCTTTTCCTTGTTATTTTTATTGTTGTCTCCCTTATCTTTGACCACGGTTATCATAGCACCAGGGAGAGTAATGCTTGAATTGATGCCATTTGTTATTTTAGCTATAGAAATGTTAGCATTTGTGTAAGCTTGCTCACGGTAATTACCAAGAGTTAACGCGGTAAGTGATGTTCGAATATTCACTGAACTGGAGAGAGGAGCATTATCTCTCCTTCTAATATATGCATCTAACGCCATTTGTTCTATCATGCGAAAGAATTTAGTAGTTCTATCTACTTTCCAAAGAACCAAATATGTTAAGATCTGATTTACACATGTGTCATATTCGGTGTTTAACTGCGTAAGTATATAATTTAACTTGTCTTTTACCTCTTTTTTTTGTGGTTGATTCAACTGAGCAAATACGAGGAATTTTTGAGCATTAGATTGGTTTTCATATAGTATATCTACACAGCTTTTATTCGAACGAACATCCTGACGTGCAGCTTCGTTTTTGATTCCATGGGTGTTGGTAATACCATCTACTATCCCCCCTACAACAATCGCCGGAGGTTTACGTTTATTAGCACTGTTGTAATTAACCATATCTCGGTCATATGAAAGATCACATGACACATGAGTAAGTTCATGGATTAGATTCGCAACCCTCTTTATTTTTTTATCATCGTTAAGGTAGTAATGATATTGTAAGTGATAAGAGATTATTTTTCCTTTCGAATTACACACACGATTCACCAATGCATTACCACCTTCTGAATCAAAAAAAGTAGATACTTTGGGCACTAGCAACAATAATTCAGCGATAATATTGTTAAGAACAGTATTTCCAGTATTTTTATTCTTTAGTATTTGGGTCATTAGTCCAATATCACGAGTTACTTGATTCCAAGTTAATTGTGTAGACATCTTTTTCCCCTTATTTATTAGAATTTTTTGTTGGTGTAATAAGAGAAGAGTGTAGGACGAATAAAAGACCTTTGCTCTTAGGCTCAAGTCTTTTTATTTCATCTTATCAAGGCAGTGAAAGTGCTGTTTATCCACTTAGTCAAAATAATACAGATCAGTTAAAAATGTTGGGTGCTGAGATGGTCGTTCCCAGTATCGGCATCGAAATGTGCCATGCTTAAATCGTATCAACTAAAGCAAAAGGAACGTCCATATATGTCCTGCCTTTCCACCTGAAAAAGCCTTTTTAAACTGCTTCATACCTATTCCCTAATAAACCTGAGTTTCCCTAAGGGCATGTGAATGAGTACAGGCCTGTAATTTAAAAAGCATGAAAAAGGGAAGAGGGAGCTACCCAGATGCGAGAGCATAGTTAGGTAAGCTTTACAGGAATCCTACCCTGTAAACGCTCTATCATTTCCTTCCACTGCTGAATCTTATCTGCACTTCCTAAGCGTTGAGGTGGTTGCTCATTATCCCAAACACCGAGATTATTTAGATGGAAAACAGGCACCAAGTCTGTGCGTTCTGAACTCTTTAAGATATCACTTGTGGTATTATCAAGAATAAGCGGTTCGCTATTAGCTTCCGGGTAATAAGTTAGTACCATATGCGCAAGACGATTGTGTTGATATTTTACATAAGAGATTTTAAGTTTTTCTTCAGGAACCCCCATCTCAAGCAACGTGAAATATTTTGCAATGGAGAAATCTTCGCAGTCCCCCGCATTCTTCAGCAGACTTTCTACCGGGGTAGCCCAATAATCTTTTTGCCCCCATAGCTCCTCATCTTCAACCCATTTCATATGATTAAAGAATCGATTAACCGACACTAATTTATCTTCTTCTCTGAGATCAGATCCAATCTTCATCAAATCAGTCCATTTCTGAAAACGTTTCGAAGTCTCCCCATCATATTTACGCTGTATTTTTTTCAATAAGGGCAATGGCAAAATTTTCTGGAGATGAGCGGCATGAGCAGGACCATGAAGATATAGCAAAGCAATAACAGATATATGCAATGGTCTCAGACGAAACAAACGCGCTATTTTGTCTTTCATAAAAGGCTCCTACTCATTATCACTATGCAAAAGGCACCCGCCTAGCATAGGTGTCCGGATGACACTATAAGAACAAGATACTACCTGTCTGTTATTATAGTGTTCATTTTAAGTTCTGAAAATTCACCCTAAGTTTTGATACCTGCTTTAGACCAAATTTTTCAGTGTTACTACTCAGAGATTGTCGAACGTGCTCAATTAACCAACTCACGGTTATCCGCTTGTAGAATCCTAATATGAATGATGAAACGCGCAAAATAGCGGAAAGAAATACGGGACTGCCAAACCTTTTATTTACCCCCTAGTTAATAAAGATACAAACCATTCATAAATAATCGGATGTTTAAGGCATGACGCTATAAAAATGGCGTATTTGTTGTAGCTGGACCAAATTATGAGGCATTTTGCTAGGGTTCAAACAGCAGTCCCCGTCCCCCTTGGCAAAGCGCTAATTTCGGAAATATATTGTTAAAATTTTTATTTCTCCGCTATAACCAACATTTCATAATCTTCTGTGGTTAATTCATCGGCTCTGGAAAACGCACCGAGTTTGGCCCCTACTATATCTATTTTTTTAAATCCGATGGACTTTAGAAGCCAAGTTATCTCAGCTGGAATATAATAACGCTCATTACAATTAAGAGAGAAAAGAGAGGACACCCAATAGTTTTAGGGTCACCCATATCTTTATTAGGAGATTGGAAAATCTATGCTACAGAAAACCTAACGATTAATGTGTTTTTCAATTAAATCTGGAGAACAAAAGTGGTCAATTTTCCATACCCAGTGACCGCTAATTGTCTTTATAGCGCCTATCTTTGCAAAAAAACGGTCATAAATCTCTCGACGTTCTAGATCACTATTGTGCTCTTCAAAACGAATAAGCTGCATACCATGCTTTCCGAAAAATCGAGCGATCCCCCCTACAAATTTAACCCCCAAACCTTGAGCTGCTAGGCGCTTATCGAGAGCAATGTGCTTTATCGTAACTACATTTGGCTCATTCTGATGGATATCTTCAACCCATCCCATAAAATAGCTGCATAGTGGGCCTTCATAAAGACACGTAATATTAGGCATAAACCGAAGGCCAAAATCGTCACTCAGGCCATACATAGGGGCAAGCCCTTTTACTGTATTACTCCATTTTAGCGGTCTACCATAATACCCTTGAAAGTATTCTTCTGGGTGGCTATGTATATCCTCAATAATTTCAGCTTCGCTAAGCTTATTGGAAACAAAACCTACACGCTCTAGTAAATTTGCCGCTAAACTCACTGTCACTTCTTTGCTCTCCTAACATATTATTAGACGGAATATTCCGTGTTTCCACAAGAGGAATGCCCGCATCAAAAAATCATGATGAAAGTAAATAATAGATCCTTCGCCTCTATTTATCAAATACTAATTTTTGATAACAGTGTTTGCCGACTGTGTAAAAGTGGAAACACGAAATACAGCATAAGCCGTATACAGGCAGTACTGTTTTGAGGGGGGAGTTATCTTCTTTATTGTATTTACGCGCAATAAACACATTCAAACAGCGCATAAACCATGAAATATCCGCTAATCGTCTGCGCCACTCGGCAAGAATTTCTAATGCGGCATTTAGCTCTCCCTCAGAGGTTAATTCACCGAGTTGCCAGCGAGAAACAAGTACAGGGCAGGAATAGAGCCGGCACCAATTGTCACAAATATCTTGCTCTGAATAAGCATCAATTTCTTGTTCCTTAATATGTAAAACAAGGTGATAGTGATTAGACATAATCGCATAAGAGCAGATATCAATAGCAAAAATATTGGTAAGAAATCGAATGCGCTCAATCATCCATTGGCGACGATGCTCAAAACTCTGACCTGAATATTTGTATTCACCACACAACAATATGCTCCTAACGCAACGAGAAATGCAGTGATAATATGGCGTATCGACAATGGAAATTAATGAATCTCTGGATTGAGCCCCTATGTATGTATATAGAAACACGGTTTATATACATATACAGGTGTAAATTGCCAATCAGTCAGAAAGGTTTGGGTGTTCTGATCTTTATTGCACATAACTTTTTCAGGGTTCCCTGCAAAGGTTATCAATCCCTCAAATTTTCAATAGCAACTCGCAGAACGTCCGGGATAAAAGATTAAACATCTCAAAATCAACAGTTTTACCTATTTATCTGTCTGTTAGCTACTTTTCAACTATTACCACGCAGTTTAGCTGGAAATAACCGTAACGCTAAAGGTAAAAGCAACAGAATTAATAACAGCGCGGAGAAACTACCACCGTGGTGAATATAAATGCTTTCCACATAAACTTGATCATGATCGTTACTCTCTAACGGCAGAGCGTAAAGTGCAGCGCTGTCATCAGAGCTGAAGCTGGCAACAATATTGGGGTTACCTATCTGGTACAAGTCAATCAACAGATCATAATATCCCGGGTGATAACCTTGCAAAAAAGTCGTAATCACTGCGTATTCATCTTTATCGCTATCACTGTGGATAAGAAAATCATCGGTGGTGTAATAATGAACCCAAGGCCCACCATTTTCACTTAAATACAGCAGTGCATAGACTTCACTGAGATCATTGCCGTCATAACTGTAGATATCAGCATCGAAAACCACACTCAATGTTTGATAGTAACCATCCTGGTCAAAGTCATCATACAAGGTAGTGAACGCATTGTAGATAGTGAACTCTGGCGCATAGCTTCTGCTCATTGACGGCGTATCGAGCAAAGCCTCTTTTATTGACTGTATCTCCTCTCGGGTTTTCCCCGTTGCTTTACCTGTTGTCTGATCTGAAATTATCAGGACATCACTTTTTGAGGTAACACTCAAGCGCATATCATCAACCGCTTCTTGTGATAATACTCCGTAAGAAATACTTGAGTAGCTTGCCTCAAGCTCATCGGCATTTGCTAGGCTAATTAAGAATACTGTGGTCATTATCAGCAAAGTACTTATTTTCGCTATCTTGATCTTTAGATTATTCATCGAAAACTCCTTATTCATGCTAATGGGTTTGTTAATAACCATTAAACCCGATCGAATATGAACCTCACCTGAACAAACTTAAATATTAAGTGATATTTTGGATTTCGAGCCCCGACTAGCATGCACCATGACTATGCCATTAGCCCCACGCTATTTCATTGGCAAAAGTGAAAAGGCAGGACATTTACTGAAACATTAAAAAACAATTTGTTCAGATAAAAAAGTTATGTCCAATATTTTAAGGTATAAAATTCAATGGGCTTAAATGTGTTTTTCAGGGACGGTTACGGAGGTGTACTGTGTCGATAAAAAAAATACAAGAAGATCGTCATCTTGACAGATGCCGGTATTTCCGCCAAATCCGGTATTCAGACATTTCACTGCGCAGATGGACTATGGGAAAATTATCCGGTGGAAAATGTGGCCACTCCTGAGGGATATCATCGTAATCCTGATTTAGTATTATATTTTTATAATCAACGTCGCAGGGGATTATCCTCTGCCTGCCTGATCATTTTTATTATTTTAATTAATCACTTATTCAGCTTCTGTTCAGCTTGTCAGGCTTATCCTTAAATTACAGTTAACAACAAGAGTAAAAACTGTGCTAATTAAGGAGCTCCATTATGAATAAACTCATCTTACCGACCATCATTATTACTCTGGCTATGACCCCCTCTTCATGGGCCAAACCTTCCCATCATGGTAAGGCAAACTGGGCCAAAGTCACCAATGTGCAGCCCATTATGCGCACAATCGAACACCGTATTCCACGTGAGGAGTGCTGGAATGAACAGGTACGTTATGAAGAGTATGCGGATCACGGGCGTTCATATACGGGTACAATTTTAGGCGGCATTATTGGCGGGGCGATAGGTAATAAAGTCGG
>JABXKR010000260.1 GCA_013619145.1 Psychromonas sp.
GGTGTATAACGACATAAATGAAGCGATGGTTGGGCTCTCTGTATGGAAGAAACAGAGAAGAAAAACAGTTAAACGTCTATCTGGAAATATAGCTTACAAACCTACTTTTGAAGCTGATTCTTATAGAGAAGCTGCAATGTATCGTTTTATCGAAATGGCTGAGTCTGCATTTAATCTTTACAAAGATAATCTACTTGTCGGCTCTATTGTAGCCGCTCGCGCTGCGCAAGAGGCACTTGCTGTAATGTGGTATGTTAATTCAAAACTTGTGCATTTTTCCGCGACTAAGGATTTGGATCACTTCAGTGAAAGAATGGGTAGTCTAATTACTGGTTGGTCAAAAGATGAAGAGCTTCCTGAAAATACTAATCTGATGACATGCATCAAGTCGGTAGATGAGGAGATGGAAGGTAAATTCATGTGGCATTACAATATGCTATCTGAGTATGCGCATGCCAATTACTCAGGGACATTCGGTACTTATGCAGTAGCGAACCCCGAGACAATGGAAGTTACCTTTGGGGAATCCCCGAGATCGGAAGAAACTTTAAAAAGTCATATTGAGTACACTTTAATTCTTTGTGTTGGATTACTTGACTCTATTCAGGAATCATATGAAAAAGTTATTGATGATGCTTTAGGGGTTTGTAACCGAATACATAAGTACGGCAAAGTAACAGTGTAGTTACAATCAAACTTAACAACCGCCGAAGAGAAAACGGGCGAGCCTTGTTTTAGCAAGCAGAAGACAATATCTGACCTCGCTCCCTTTAGTGGACACTCTTTTCGATTTCTGGTGCTATCTCGATAAACTGTTGCCAGATATCTTTTTCAACAGATATTTTAGTTAATAGGCTCTCTATTAACTCATCACTTATTAATTTCTTTTTAAATAATAAATAAACTTCACTCAATAAATTTCCTTTGTATAAAATTTCAGCCAAACTTGAGTCTCCTATCGATCGTTGTGCTTGCAAAGCATCGGAATAAATCTGCGGAAGTTTCCACTCTTCAGCAATAAAAAAAGAGATATCCGCAGACATTTCAGACATCAATTCCTTATAGACCAAACTACCGGGAGAGTCATCGGGCAGCTCAGTGCTTAGCGCTTCGCATAAGCAGTTAAAAATAATGATTTTACCAATATCATGAATCAAACCTAAAAAGTAAGCATCAAATTCATCTTGTTTATTCGCTATCGCTAATGTTTTGCACAAAAAAGCACACTGCACAGAGTGGATCCAAATTTGTCGACCAAACATTTTATAATAAATCGGTTTTGCGGGTTTGATTTTCTCCACTAAAATGGTCGTTGCGATATTAGAAACGCCAGCAATACCTAATAAAGCGACCGCTTTACGCAAAGAGGATATTTCACCATCACCGTGGAAATAAAGTGAAGAATTCGACACTCTTAAAACTTCAACAGCCAGTGAAGGATCTTTTTCGATGATTTCAGCTATGTCCATAAAATCTGCATTCGCATCTTTTAATACGTCAATCAACTCTAATAAGACAACAGGTAATGGCGGGATTTGATGGCTTAATTTTTCCGGATTATTTAATATTTGCCGTACATTATTTAATGCTTTCTGCTCGATATGATTAATCTCAGTACCGTGATTTCCAACACCAAACATTGCATCATAAAAAGCCGTTGTAATTTTTGTTTGCAAGTGCAACAACCTTAGTTATTAATGAATAATAACAAATAAAGTAAAGTGAACAATTTGTGCTTGTAATGCTTTGAAACTAAATGACTAAAGGCTAATTTTGGATTTAAGTATAATGCAAGATATTGAATTTTAGAGATATTATATATCATAAATATTGATAAACCATTAGCTGCAAGCGAAAGCCCATGATTCTTTAATTCGACAATCACCCTGATATTCCGACTTAAAAAACTACCGAAATGACGGGAATCAGTAAGTCATGGCTATTTCATAGTTTATCACTTTATTCGCAATAGAAACACTTAGCTGATCACCGACTTCTCTATTGAGCATTGCTTTACCTAGTGGTGAACTTGGCGTGACAACAACAATTTCTTTTTCTGCAAATGTTACTTTTAAACCGCCAGCAGATGGGCCGAAAAAAAGATATTTTTTATTATCTTCAATATCAAGCAGTACCACTAATGCCCCTAAACAAACTGTTGATTTAGAAGGTGCATCGCTTATATTTAACTTTTTAAAGGCTGTAATATCCGCTGCACATTCTTCCACGCGTTGCGACTGCCCCTGCGCTAAATATGATGCCTCTAGTGCTAAGGTATCGTATTTGTTTTCTGCGATGTTTTCATCTGCGGTTGCTGTATCGTAAGCGCGTTTCGCTGCATTAACCGCACTTTGATGGGTTGCTTCTAATACGGCAATCAGTTGTTTATGTAACAATATTTTATTCATGCTTCGCATCTTTTATCTACAGGGATATTTACAAAAATTAGAGCTTAAATAGTTAGGCCGTTAAAGTAAAGTAAGCAGAAAAATGGTTTACCTTGTTTTGGCGGGCAAAAGATAATACCTGAGTGTCGAATTCAATTTAAATTCTGCTAGCTAAATCAATATCACGGGGGGCCTTTTTTTGTTATAAAGGCAAAGCAAATCTCTAATGTCATTTTTACTTATTGGCAACAGAGACTTACCTTTTAATCTTAATAATATTTAATGTGTGGTATGTGATGTCTAATAATTTTTACAAGCAAATTAATCAACAAATTGAACAAGTTAAAAGTGAAGGTCTGTACAAATCAGAACGCATCATTACTTCCGCTCAACAGGCCTGTGTTTCTATTGCCAGTGGCGAAGAGGTTCTTAACTTCTGTGCTAATAATTATTTAGGTTTAGCCAATCATCCCGATCTGATTAAAGCTGCAAAAAAAGGGCTGGATGAGCAAGGTTTTGGTATGGCATCGGTGCGTTTTATTTGCGGCACACAAGATAAACATAAAGAATTAGAAGCCAAGTTGTCAACTTTTCTGGGGATGGAAGATACTATCCTTTATACCTCATGTTTTGATGCTAATACCGGTTTGTTTGAAACCATATTAGATGCACAAGATGCCATTATTTCAGATTCGCTCAATCATGCTTCGATTATTGATGGTGTCCGCTTGTGTAAAGCGAAACGTTTCCGTTATGCGAATAACGATATGAATGAATTAGAGCAGCAGTTAATTGCCGCCGATCAGGCTGGAGTGCGTCATAAGCTGATTGTTACGGATGGCGTTTTCTCTATGGATGGGGTGGTTGCTAATTTGCCGGCTATCTGCGATTTAGCAGATAAATACCAGGCATTGGTGATGGTTGATGACTCGCATGCAGTTGGTTTTATGGGAGATAATGGTCGTGGCACGCATGAATATCATGATGTGATTGATCGTATCGACATTATTACTGGCACACTCGGCAAAGCAATGGGAGGGGCATCGGGTGGTTATACTGCTGGTAAAAAAGAGGTGATTGATTGGTTACGTCAACGTTCTCGTCCTTATCTGTTTTCTAATTCATTAGCACCTGCGATTGTTTCTGCCTCTATTGAAGTATTAGATCTGTTAGCTGATGGTGCGGCACTGCGCGAGCAATTATGGGAAAATTCACGTCATTTTCGCAGTCGTATGTCAGAAGCGGGTTTTACCTTGTCCGGGGCTGAGCATGCGATTATTCCTATTATGCTTGGCGATGCAAAAGTTGCGGCTGAATTTGCTGAAAGGGCACTGGAAAAAGGTGTTTATGTGGTCGCTTTCTCTTTTCCGGTTGTACCAAAAAATCAAGCCCGTATTCGTACTCAGATGTCTGCAGCGCACTCAAAAGAGCAACTCGATGCAGCTATTTCTGTCTTTATTGAAGTAGGCAAAGAGATGGGGCTAATTTAGGAGGCGATATTGATGAAAATAAAAGCACTATCAAAATTAAAAGCGGAAATTGGCATTTGGATGACGGAAGTCGATATGCCCGAGCCTGGTCATAATGATTTACTTATTAAGATCCATAAAACGGCTATCTGCGGTACAGATGTACATATTTATAATTGGGATGACTGGTCACAAAAAACCATTCCAGTTCCTATGGTTGTCGGTCACGAATATGTTGGTGAAGTGGTTGGCATGGGACAAGAAGTTAGAGGCTTTACGATTGGTGATCGAGTTTCCGGTGAAGGACATATAACCTGCAGTCATTGCCGAAACTGCCGTGCGGGTCGTACTCATCTTTGCCGTAATACGATTGGCGTTGGCGTTAACCGGATGGGTGCTTTTGCAGAGTATTTGGTGATCCCTGCTTTTAATGCTTTTAAAATTCCTAATGGCATCTCAGATGACTTGGCTGCCATTTTTGATCCGTTTGGTAATGCAGTCCATTCCGCTTTGTCTTTTGATCTTGTCGGTGAAGATGTACTGATCACCGGGGCTGGGCCGATTGGTATTATGGCCGCTGCAGTTGCTAAACATGTCGGCGCGCGTCATGTAGTGATAACCGATATTAATGAATATCGCTTATCGTTAGCAAGAAAGATGGGGGTGACTCGGGCGGTAAACGTTGCACAGCAAAAATTGGAAGGCGTAATGGCCGAACTGGGCATGACTGAGGGCTTCGATGTGGGTCTTGAAATGTCGGGTGCTCCCGTTGCTTTCAATAGTATGCTCTCGAATATGAACCATGGCGGTAAGATTTCATTGCTTGGTATTCCTCCTTCAGATATGGCTGTTGACTGGAATATGGTTATATTTAAAGGCCTGATGATTAAGGGAATCTATGGTCGAGAGATGTTTGAAACCTGGTATAAAATGGCAAGTTTGATTCAATCAGGTTTAGATTTAAGCCCGATGATAACCCATACTTATCCAGTTGCTCAGTTCCAGGAAGGCTTCGATATGATGCGCTCAGGACAATCAGGTAAAGTCATTTTAGATTGGACATAGAGTGTATCTGTAGTGGTTTAGTGAGCTCCGCAATGATTTTTTGATTATCTATACCCATGATACCTCAAGGTGCTTTATCAGGGCTCAGCTCGGAGACCAGAATAAGGCACAGCATGAGGGTAATGGTTGTTCCCTTATCGAATGCTGTAACGCAATACTGGTTTTCGAGCTGAGCCCCCGCATTTTTAACCCGCAAGGGAATTAGCGAGATAGGAACTGTGATTAAAATCTATGTTGCTGGCCAATATTACTTATCTCTACAATATGCAGCGGCTCAGTGAATCTGGCCGCAAGTTTACCGCCTAGATTTTATTAATTACATTCTCAATGGTCATGATGCCAAACATGACTTTTTTAATAAACGATTCTGAGCTGCCAACCAGATTAAAATTGGGATGTTGAGACCAGATTTGTTGTAGTCGTTCATCCAATATAATCGCTCTTTTTTCTGATTCATTTCTGATCGGGTTATTACTTTTTATTTCCTGACCGGATTTCGCGGCAGTTTCAAAAAAAATAACCGCATCATAACGGCTCAATTCATCCTCCAATGAAGTGTTCATTGTTTTAAAAAAGTCTTCCTCAGAGCCTGGCCAGTAGGCAAGTCCATCTAAACAACCTCGGTCGCACAGGATAAGGCAATCAGGGTACATTTTTCGCTGAACATCTTCTAAATTTCTCTGCAAATTGAATATTGCGATCTGCTGAGCACAGGTAACTTCATCATCGAGCGAACGCTCAATGCCGCCACTAAATATCATAGTAGCTGCTTCTGGCACAGAGGCTATTTTCTCCTTTAATTCTCGGCGAAACAGATCCAGAGCGGTTGTTTTTCCGCCCCCCGGACCTCCCGTTACCACAATACGTCTCTTTATATTTAAGTTATTCATTGCACTCTTTATTGTTTATATCAGCAGTAAAAAAATCTAATAGCAATGCCGATAAATAAGTGAGACTAACAGTTATCAGTGCCTGTATTGCCTGAGGATTTTTTCAGGGATATTTTTTTTCTCAATAATCAGCATCACCTTTGTAAGTCGCTCGACTAGGTTTTTGTCCCAGGTCAATCTGGAAACTGTGATATAAGAGAGCTTGCCCTTTACTTTGAAATCGGATTTCAGCAACTTCAGTTCCAGCTGCCTGTTCAGCAGATCCCCCTGTCTCTCGGGAATAATGACCACATCGCTACGCCCGATAGCAACTTTTTGCATTGCTAATTTATAATCCCTTGTTTTCCAACGAATTATATCGGAATCCTGATCGAAACGATCAAAATAGACTGCCCCTTCCAATACTTCAACCGTCTTGCCATAGAGATCGGTATAGCTGTAAATATTGTCTTCCGGTTTAGCAACAAAGAAAGCTTTGTTTTCCCGTGGGAAAGGAACTGCATCTATATAGTCCATAAAACCTTCACGCTCAAGCGTCCTGTTAGGACCCAGCATGATGTCAGCCTTGCCTGTTTGCATATAAATCAATGCCCGCTTGAAGGGCACATTAATAAACTCCAGTTCCATCTCCGCCTCGCTGGCGGCCGCTTTCAGGATATCAATATAGATACCGGAAAAATTACCGTTCTCAATGATTCGGTAGGGCGGCGCATGGTTTACCACCACCCGATAGGGGGCGGCAGCGCAACAAACTGCAACTAAGCAAAGCAGGCCTATCCAAAATCTCGACATAGGGTTCCTTTGTTTTATTGGATTGCATCCGGTTGATGGGCAGACAGTTCACTACTCCTTGTCCTTAAAGTGTAGTGCATCACTGCTGAAGTTGTTGTGGTTATCAAAAACTTGTAGTTTTTTAAGCGCAATGGCGGCGTTCGCAAGTCAGGAGTTATTGGGGCGCCAAGTGAGTACAAAAGTCTTTTTATTGACTAGGCTGCATCTGTATTAGTAAGTCTGCAGCTTAATTCACTGTTAGTCACAAATACGGAATCGATAGCTGTAATGCCACAATCAAGATAGTAATTTTCTGGTATGCCATGATATAGCTCCCGGATTAAAGGGAGCCATAGTCACTTATAGCAGGCGGGCTGGTGAGCCGTAATGGTCGATTTTGAAACCGTGCTCGGTATTAAGTTTAAGATGACGGAACTCCAGAAAGCCCTTTAACTCATGTAATTCATTTTCAGTTAGATCAGTCGTCACAGCTTTATGATGATTGATGTAAATATTGAAATCAACAGTGTCGTAATCGATCTCAAGCACACTGTCATCACGTAGTAATTTGCAAATGTGTCGTAGTAGCATAGAGGCCTCTTTTATCTGTTTCTATTTACTATTCAATATAGTTCTGAAAATTTAACTTTCAAGTCAACTAGTTGAAAAACAAATTATTTTGCAGCGCTGATTTTTACAATTTACAGCTTGAGATATTGGTGAGTACAGTTAAGAATAAAAAGGCGAACTCTTATAAATTCACTTTTTTATTTCTGCAGTGAGGATGCCATTTCGAACTAAGCCTCTTCTTACATTTTTACAGAGCTTAGCAAAACGAGAAATTTCAGTAAGGTTAGGGAGTTCATCCTGTTCAATTACATATTCCCAATGCATTATTTCGCTTTCAACCAACTCTAATAATTTTTTAGGACAGCCAACACAGGTGTCGCCACAAATCTGCACACTCGGATCCTCGAATGGAAAGTCATCTTTTACCAAATTAATGATATTTAACATGGCGGTTTTTCGATCAGGTTTTTTGTTCATCTTCAATTTCACTTAAAACGGCGATATATGATAAAAGAGCTTATAAGAGGAGACTGTTAATAATCGCAATATTGCTTTTTTATTTCAAGACTGTTTTGGCTGCGGCACTTTTCGAACAAAGTGCTGCTAATAAGTAAAATGCCAGAGCTGCAAGTATGATGGACTGGATGCCGGGATACAGGGCTAGTCTGGCTGCTACAATGGAGGTGAGAACCGAAGCGCATCCGTTCATCGCCCAGGCATAGGCCCGCTGTAAAGGGCTGCTAAGAAGGCTGCGCATTCCCAGGGAGAACGGCAGTCCCATCAATATGCCCGGCGGAAGGAGTATAAGCAGAGCAAATAGATAGCGAAGGACTGCGGGTAATCCCAGAAGGTAATCGAGAAGCGGATCGATAAAGAGAAAAATCCCAAGCAGAGTCAGGCTGAGGGCGATAAGAGAATAGATAACTGCATTTTTCCCCATTTTTTGAGACCACCATCCGCCGATCCCGGAAAAGATCAGAATGCCGGCCACGACAAGGGTAAAGCTGATCACCGGATTGCTAAAGAGCAGGATATAGGCCTTGATAAAATAGAGCTCCACGAACATGAATCCGGCCCCGATGGAAAAGAAATAGGTCTTCTGCCCCAAAGGAATCCCCGTTTTCCTTTTGGCAAGGAGTCGGGGAAAAAGCAGCAGCAGGGTGGCAACGCCCAGCGCCTCGAAAAAGACCACTGCAATTACGACCTCGCCGGAAAGAAGCAGAGAATAGGGTCTGCTCCCCATGCTCTGATACAGATCCCCTAACCGAGACCACTTGAGAAACCTGCCTGGAAATGGGCGCTGGTCATCCTGCGGAGCCACATCGAGAAGATAATCCTCGAAAAACATCTTCTCCCTTTTTTCACTGTAATGCTGGACCACCTGCCCGACGGCAAGAGAGTGGTGAGGACGGTCGAAAATATTGAAGCGATTGGCAAGAGAGGCCTCCATATCCCGGATAAAGGCAATGTCGAAATTCAGTTTTTCAGCAAAGGCTATTGCGCTCTCTCTGTTTTCAATAGGATTTTTCGTGACGAGCAGTGTGAAAACTCCCCAGTTTCTTAGCATAATAAGATGATGCTCCGGTTTTTTTTTACCGCGATTCTGCAGAACCTGCAATGCCGTGGAAAAAAGGCGGATCGAGTCTGAAGGGGGAAGCAGCAGCTTGCGCGAAATGATGATGCTCCCTTTTTCGGAAAGGTGGTCCAGGTACTCGCCGAAAGCCTCCTTGGTGAAAAGATACTCCTGACTGAGGGCCGCCGATCCGGGCAGGGATGTTCCCCAGTTTTCCAGATGGATAAGGTCATATTTCCTTTGCGACTGCTTGAGAAATACGCGGGGATTTTCGGCTGTTGCGGACAGGTCGTAATGCTCCCCTATGGCTCGGGCGATACTGGGATTTTCATGAACAACGAATAATTCCGGGACGCCAGCTTCAAGGGCGGCAGGTATGCTGCTTCCCCCGCCTTTTAGGATAAGTAGTACGCTCTGAGGATTTTTTACAAGACGGTAGCCCACTGCAGGCAAGGTGAATCCCGCAAACCCAAACTCCTGCCGGTTATCACCCGCCCCATAGAGAACCAACTGCTCGTCTCCGTCCCGGAAAATGGATTTCTGCACGGGGAGAGTGCCCTTATACTTGAGACTGAGCCCCGGTGCGTAACGGATATAGGGGCTGGTTACTGTTTCGATTCTGCCGGTGAGGCTGCTCACCGTCTCCGTAACTCTTGAATGGGGAAACTGCAGAAGCTGGCTCAGTGATTTATACGGGGAAGGTATAACAGCTACTTGTGCACCGCCCCATGTAGTGAGGAGCAGAAACACAGTCAGCAGCATAGTACAAACGCTTAACAGGGGAAAAAATAATTTCCGCGCCGGGGAACGGGATTCTACATCTCTTTCACCCCTTGTAAAAGCAGTTGCCAGCAGATAACCAAGGGGGATAACTGCAGCAACCACGATCAGTTTTCCCTCTCCGAAAAAAGGCAGTAACAGAGAGGGCAGTAAAGCCCCCAGCGCAGAGCCCGCCATACCTGCAAAGTAGATAACACCCGTTTTTTCAGGCTGGTAGGCGTAGGCGACAAGCACGATAAAACCTGCAAAGAAAAATGGAATCGAAAGCAGCGTATAGCTGATAAAGAGATAAAATGCCTGAACTGGCTCCAGAGAAAGCCTAAAGTAGTCAAGGGGGATCTTTTGTAGAACAAGAAAGGAGATAAGAGCGGAACAGCTATAGAGAAGCAGCATCACCGATATAGCTTTGTTTGTGGCAAAGCGCTTTTCCCAGCCCTTTTTCCTGGAATCTAGAATGCTTAGTATGGTGCCGCTTGCGGCAAACCCGAAAAGCGCTATGCTGATCACCATAAAGGAGAGGTGGTTCCACTGGCTGATCGAGAAGATCCTTGCCAGAAGTACCTCAAAGGCAAGAGAAGAGAGAGATACGAGGAAAACGGCAGGGAGAATCATCACTTTTCCCCGGAGGCTTGCAGCGCATGGCCTGTCATAGGGACAAAGAGAACACCGGCGATCTGCCAGACAGTGTAGTCATCCCCTTTCTTGGTGACCAGCACAAGGTTCTGGTAGCTGAAAGGGTTCCCCAAAGGAAGAACCAGCCGCCCCCCATCTTTAAGCTGTGCCAAAAGGGGCGGGGGGATATGGTCCACGGCAGCGGTGATCATAATGGCGTCGTAGGGCGCGCCCTTTCTCCAGCCGAAGTAGCCGTCACCGCAGCGGGCCTCAACATTGCTATAGCCCTGAGAATCCAGAAGCCTGTCGGCCGCAGCGCAGAGCTTCTCTTTGATCTCTATGCTGATCACCTCCCCTGCCACCTTAGAAAGCACCGCTGCCTGGTATCCTGAGCCAGTTCCTATCTCGAGCACCTTTTCATCACCATTGAGCTCGAGCAACTCCGTCATCAAGGCTACGATATAGGGCTGCGATATGGTCTGTCCTTCGCCGATCGGCAGGGGCGAATCCGTGTATGCCCTGAAAACCAGACTGGCCGGGACAAAGAGGTGCCTTGGGACCTCCTGCATGGCCGCCAGCACCCTTTTATCCACAACCCCGCGCATGCTGATCTGCTTTTGCACCATCAGCTCTCTGGATTGGGTATATTTATCGGGATTAGTTGCAGCTAATGCAACAAGGTTCGCTAACCCGAATATAATAAGGGTAATAAATAGAGACAATAATTTACCCATGGCGACACTCCCAGCAGGATTTAATCACTATACCCAAACTACTTGAATATGCAGATTCAGAGCCTAGCTCGGATGCCAGAACAAGGCACAATATGCAGACCTTTCGATCGATTAACTGCGTTAATCCTCTATCGGTAGATGTAAATGCAAGCATTTAACATCTTGAATGGTTAAATACTGTAACGCAGTGCTGGCTTTCGAGCTACGCTCCCGTTGGGCAAGGCGAGAGGCAACCTCTTCAGCGTTATAAAACCTTGATGTAGAATGCTAGATCTTCGGCTTTATGCCTTGAATCTAGTCACCTCTCTACTTGCTGATTCCTGCATCTTCAAGTAGCTTGGGTATATAGAGTATAGGAAGAATAAACAGCTTTTTTGAGTCAAGTAAGCAATAAACTGTGCGACTTAGCGTTTTGGCTTTAATAAGTGCTGTTATTGATTACTTAATTTGTATTGAATGAAGCGGCAATAAACAGAGAGAGCAACTGCAAATGGAATACTTGTATCCCTTGTGCTCACAAGCGAGAAAAAGTCACCTGCAGGAAAACGAGTAAAGGTTCACAGCCATTAGTAGACTTAAATCGCTCTTAATATGGAACGAGTCGAGATTAACGTTGGAAATTGCCGCTCTGCTTTCTCTATAATTGGAAATCATAAAGCAGTGCTTACTGCTTGAAAGCTTCTTTTAAACTATTTGAATATTATTGCTAAATAATAGGTAATTACTCTGGTCGTTGCCATTTAAGCTTATTTCCGCGTTGAAAAATGCTCATTTAAACGACTAAACTGCGCTTTTTCGCCTTGAACTCAGCATAAATGGCTTAGCCCATTAAACAAATATAAGAAAATAGTTGTTTTAACAGGGGCGGGCATTTCGGCCGAATCCGGTATTAAAACATTTCGTGATACTGATGGCCTATGGGAAAGTTACCCTGTGGAAGATGTTGCAACGCCTGAGGGGTACAGGCGCAATCCGGAATTAGTCTTAGATTTTTATAATCAACGTCGTCGCGAATTATCTAAGGAGCAGATAAAAGAAAATGCTGCCCATTCTGCATTAGCGGAACTAGAAGCGAACTTTAATGGAGAGTTTCTCTTAGTTACACAAAACATTGATAATTTGCACGAAAAAGCAGGCTCTAAGAATATTATTCATATGCATGGTGAGTTACTAAAAGCACGTTGCCCTGAATCGAATCAAGTTATTCCGTGGCAAGGTGATCTTATTCGCGGTGATATGTGCAGCTGTTGTCAGCCTGCAGCACAGTTGCGCCCGCATATTGTCTGGTTTGGTGAGCTGCCGCAACGTTTAGATGAGATTTATTATCACCTTGCAGATGCGGATCTGTTTATTGCCATTGGCACCTCAGGCACAGTTTACCCTGCGGCTGGTTTTGTTGAACAAGCAAGTCGCGCGGGTGCGGACTCTATTGAAATTAATTTAGATGCCAGTGAAGTACAGAGCCACTTTGATCTGGTGCAACATGGTAAGGCAACAGAATTAGTACCACAGCTGGTCAAATCTTTACTTGTTTAATAATAAAATACCGTGCTTGTCGAATTCGAGCAGTGCTTAGTGATACGCAAAAATATCTGCTGCTGTGCTAACTATCTATTGGTGAACAGTCTCACTCAGTAAGTGATGCAGTCAGCCTTTTCAGTATTGATTGAGTTAAATACAGGACTGAATTCTCGAAAAAATGATAAGGGCATGAATCGCAGCCAATAAGGTCTACCATTGTTTTAACAAAGCTGTGATTTTCTGCATATAGGATGCTAACCATGCGCTATCTGATTTCCTGTTTTATTTTAATATCACTTTGGGGTTGTAATAACGACCCTGAAAATATAGCGCTTGGCACTTTGGAGCGGGATCGTATTGCCCATACGGCAACCAGCAATGAAGTGATAGTAGCTCTGCCCGTTGAGCAGGGCAGCATGGTAACAAAAGGCACAGTTTTGGTAAGGTTAGATGACACCATTCAAAAAGCGCAAGTTGCCAAATCAGAGGCAGAAGTGGCTCAAGCTAAAGCCAATTTAGAAAAACTGCAGAAAGGAGCCAGAGAAGAGGAGATAGCCGCTGCAAAAGCAAATGTTGCCGGCGCAAAAGCGACGCTGCTTGAAAGTGAAGCGAATTATAAGCGATTGAAAAAATTAACCAAAAAAAAGCTGGCAAGTCAGGCTGAACTTGACAGATCGCTCGCATCTCGAGATTCCGGACTTGCCAGCCTGCACAGTATGCAAGAGCAGTTACGGGCATTAATTAAAGGCACACGAGAAGAGGACTTACGCATTGCGCAGGCCAATCTGCAAGCCGCCATTGCAGCCCTTGCCGGTGAACAAAAAAAATTGGAGGATCTCACCATAAAAGCAAGCCGCGACGGCATCTTGGACAATCTGCCCTGGAACTTAGGAGAGCGTGTTACAGCCGGCAGCCCACTGGCAATCGTACTTGCCGGCAAAGCGCCTTACGCCCGCGTTTATATTGCCGAGATTTATCGCGTTAAGATTAGAGTCAAGGATAAACTCATCGTACATATAGACGGGATAGAGCAAGCTATTGAGGGCTCTGTTCGCTGGATTTCCAATGAGCCGGCCTTTTCTCCCTATTACGCACTCAACCAGCAGGAACGTTCTCGTCTGATGTACTTAGCAGAAGTACAGCTGCCGGACAGCGCTGCGGACTTACCTTCCGGCATACCTGCACAAGTGGAAATGCCATGAGCCAATACGTAATAAAAGTCACTCAGCTGCGTCGGGATTTTGCTGATTTAACCGCAATACAGAACCTGGATCTTGCTGTCGAAAAAGGCCAAATCTACGGTTTCCTGGGGCCAAACGGTTCCGGGAAAACCACCGCAATCCGCATGTTAACCGGATTGCTGAAACCAACAGCGGGCGACATTCAAATAATGGGGCTTAAATTACCTCAAGATGCTGAAAAATTGCGCATGCATATTGGTTATATGACGCAAAAATTTTCACTCTACGATGATCTGAGCGTGATCGAAAATTTAAAGTTTATCGCAAAAATTTATGGCTCACTATATGGATGAAGCTGAACGCTGTCACAAACTGGCGATATTAGAAGCCGGTATTAAACGTGCTGATGGTTCTCCTGATCAGTTGATGAAACAGATGGGGGCACATGTTGTCGAAGTGGCGTCGTCAAATCTTCGTCAGCTTAAGCAGGAGCTGTTAACGCTGCCTGATGTGATCACCGCTGCGCAACTGGGGTCCCGCTTACGTGTTTTGATTAAAAATAGCCACGCTGATCCAGTTGCGTTTTTAAAGCTGCAACAAAATATCGGACCAGCAGATATATTAACTGTGGTTCGTCCAAGCTTAGAGGATGTATTTGTGACCTGTACGGGTGAGGGCAGGCAATGAAGTCTCTATTTAGAATCCAAGCCATTTTTAACAAAGAACTGATCCAGCTTAAACGGGACCATATGACGCTGCGCATGATCATTATCATTCCGTTAATTCAATTACTTTTATTCGGTTACGCTATCAACACCAATATTCGGGATATCCCCGTCGCTGTTGTGGATCACAGCCAGACAGGGTTAAGCCGGATATTAATACAAACTATTGACGCCACTCAGGTGGTTAAATTCACGCAGCACTATCGCAATGTTCAGCAGGCAGAAGCCGCTATTGCTCGCTCTGAAGTCCGTGCCGTTTTAGTTATACCTAAAGATGTTAGCCAGCGACTCGTGCGCCATCAGACTGTCGGGCTAGGCAGTGCTCCTTCTAGCGATCAGGAAACAAGTCGTCCTATTGCCCAGTGGATAGTTGATGGCTCTGATACTATGATCGCCTCGGCGATAAAGAGCTTAAGGGCTATGCCGCTAACGGAGCTGCTCAGTAAGCCTGCAAACCGCAATACACCGACCTTTGAAGTCGCATTGCTGTATAACCCGGAGCAGCGCACTGCGGTTAATATCGTTCCCGGTTTAGTCGGGGTGATATTAACCATGACCATGATAATGTTCACATCTGCTGCCATTGTGCGTGAGCGAGAACGCGGCAATCTGGAAATGCTGATCACCACGCCGATCCGTTCCATTGAATTAATGGTTGGAAAAATTATCCCCTATATGTTTATCGGGGCGCTGCAAGTGACTATTGTTTTGGGTTTAGGTTACCTGCTGTTTAATATACCGATTAACGGTAGTTTATGGCAATTAGCAGGCGCTACCTTACTGTTTATTACCGCCAGTCTCACTTTAGGATTAGTTATTTCAACCATTGCCAATAACCAACTGCAATCGATGCAGATGACAATATTTGTGTTACTGCCATCGATCTTGCTGTCGGGTTTTATGTTTCCTTATGAAGGCATGCCGATCCTTGCTCAATATATTGCCGAAGCCCTGCCGGCAACACACTTTATGCGTTTGATTCGTGGTGTGGTACTGCGTGACGTAGAGATTATCGATATGACCTATGATGTTAGCTGGCTGGCTATTTTCACCCTGGTGGGTTTGCTTGTGGCGTCTTTAAGGTTTAAAAAAAATCTGGATTAGCTATTTTCATAAGCGTTCAATCAATTCTATTCACTTATCTTTACGCTGCGCTTTACCGTTAAAAAACAAGTTTTTAAAAAGGTCATAGTTCAGCAGCAGCTTTGCGTTTTTCCTAATAACGTACATACTGAAATATAATTTATTGATAGCAATTGTTGGCAAATTTTTTTGCTGAAAATTAGTATTATCGGGTATTCCATGCTGTGCCTTGTTGTTAATGGATGTAGGGAATCCCGTAAAGCAGTTATTTTATTATTGATGGCCGGAGGATAGTTCTAAAGCAAGAGATAGACTGGCTGATACACAGCTCTCTGAATTTATTTTCTGTAAATTGTGTTATCCGTCTGTTGTGTTTCTACCTTGAGGATTTATCTGGGATTCACATAATTTGCCGGTCTTTTTTATTATACCATTCTAGGTAAGTAAGTGGTCAATTTAGGCGTAGGAAAAATAAATCATATCAAGGCATGAGTTGCAGTAAATGGTTGTTCCCTTTACAAAACTTGTAACGCAGAGATGGTTTATTTTAACCAGCATAAAAGATCAGATATTTATCTATAATGGTATTATCAGCTGAGACACTGAGGAGTAATGCCGATGGCAAAATATGTTTATTCATTTGGTGAGGGCAGGGCAGATGGCGATCTGTCGCTTCGCGGCTTGCTGGGGGCGAAGGGGGCCAATCTGGCGGAGATGTCTTCGATCGGTTTGCCAGTTCCTCCCGGATTCACCCTGACGACTGCTGTGTGTAAGGAATTTAATGAAGGTGACGGCAGTTATCCGGCAGAGATGCGTGCGCAATTTAAAAGAGCCCTGAAAATCCTGGAAGAGCAGATGGATAAGGGCTTTGGCGATCGGGAGAACCCACTGCTGCTGTCGATCCGTTCCGGTGCGCCTGCTTCGATGCCGGGGATGATGGATACGGTTCTTAATCTCGGCCTGAATGATCAGACAATTGAAGGAGTTATTGCCCAGAGCCAAGATCCCCGTTTTGCCTACGATTCCTACCGGCGCTTTATCCAGATGTACGCCAATGTTGTAAAGGGGATAAATGGCGAAATTTTTGAAAAGCTACTGGAAGAAAAAAAACGCAGTAAAGGCGTCGAGCAGGATAATGAATTGAGCGCTGAAGATCTGCAGCAGCTGGTGGGCGAATATAAGGCCAGTTATAAGCAGGCACTCGGTTGCGATTTCCCTGATGATCCGCAACAGCAGCTTTGGGAAGCGATTACCGCGGTGTTCGGCTCATGGATGAATCAGCGTGCCGTGACCTATCGGCATCTGAACAATATTCCTTCTCATTGGGGGACGGCGGTCAATGTGCAGGCGATGGTATTCGGCAATATGGGGGACGATTGCGCAACCGGCGTTGCATTTACCCGTGATCCAGCGACCGGGGAAAATTATTTTTACGGTGAGTATCTGGTCAACGCTCAGGGTGAGGATGTGGTTGCCGGTATCCGGACTCCGCAGCCGCTTAATAAGGTCAAGTATAAAGAGGGCGATCTGCCTGCGCTGGAAGATGTGCTGCCGGAGTGTTACCAGCAACTGCTGGAGATCCGGCAAACGCTGGAAATGCACTATCGAGAGATACAGGATATTGAGTTCACCATAGAGTCCGGCAAGCTTTATATGCTGCAGACCCGCACCGGCAAGCGGACCGCTCACGCTAGCATCAGAATTGCGGTGGAAATGGTTCGCGATGGTTTGATCAGTGAACGGGAGGCTGTGCTGCGGGTTGATCCTGAACAGTTGGAGCAGCTGCTGCATCCCAGTATAGATCCCGGCGCACAAAAAAACATTATCGCCAAAGGACTGCCCGCATCACCGGGGGCCTGTACCGGCAAGGTGGTGTTTAGTGCCGATGATGCAGAGGAGCAGAACCGCCTGAAACAGAAGGTTATTCTGGTTCGGATTGAAACCAGTCCTGAAGATATTCATGGTATGGATGCTGCACAGGGAATTCTTACCGCTCGTGGCGGCATGACCTCCCATGCGGCGGTTGTGGCTCGTGGTATGGGAAAATGCTGCGTCGCCGGTTGTAGTGATCTGAAAATCGATTATGAAAAACAGTTACTGGTTACCAAGTCCGGTCATACCATCAAACGGGGCGATATTATTACCCTTGACGGTAGTGCTGGTGAAGTGATTCTGGGTGATATGCCGAAAGTGCAGGCATCGGTCAGCGGCGACTTCGGTATACTGATGAGTTGGGCTGACAAGTTCCGCTGTCTCAAGGTAAGAAGCAATGCAGATACTCCCCACGATGCCAAGGTGGCCAGAGAGTTCGGGGCTGAGGGAATAGGCTTGTGCCGGACTGAACATATGTTTTTTGAAGGTGATCGGATTCAGGCGGTACGTGAAATGATTCTCTCTGCCGATCTGGCGGGACGGAAAAAGGCACTGGATAAGATTATGCCGATGCAGAAGGGCGACTTTATCGGTCTGTTCCGTGAGATGAAGGGGCTGCCCGTGACCATCCGCTTGCTCGATCCGCCATTACATGAATTTTTACCGCAGACGGATGATGATATTGCCGAGCTTGCTACGATTACCGGAATCAGCTTTTCCGCAGTGAAAGAGCGTGTCGAAGAACTGCATGAGTTTAACCCTATGCTCGGTCATCGCGGCTGTCGACTCGGCATTACCTATCCTGAAGTTTACGATATGCAGGTTCGGGCGATTATGGAAGCGGCCTGTGAACTGGTTAAAAATGAGGGCTATCAAATTGTTCCGGAGATTATGATTCCGCTGGTTGCTCATGTTAACGAGTTACGGATTCTGCGCGAAAATGCGGTCCGGGTTGCTGAAGAGGTGCTTAGCCGTTATGCCGTTAAGGTCGACTATAAAATTGGTACTATGATTGAGTTGCCACGCGCCGCGTTAATGGCGGACAAGATTGCTCTGCAAGCTGACTTTTTCTCCTTCGGCACCAATGATCTGACTC
>JABXKR010000263.1 GCA_013619145.1 Psychromonas sp.
AGATGTGTATAAGAGACAGTTTTTAAGCAGCTCCGCTTGACCAAAATAGGAGATATCTCGATCAACAAACGGAATAATCTGATCAGTACCTTCAATAAGAGTGACTTCGATACCTCTTTCTCTCAGATTTTCAGCCGCTTCAAGACCAATAAAACCACCTCCAACCACTGTCATATGTTTCGGGTTTTTATCTTTAATAAACGACATGATTTTTGAGACATTTGCTACCGTTTTTAGCACGTAGTGATCAATTTTATCCAGCCCAGAAAATGCAGGAACGATTGAGTCAGCACCAGGCGCAACAACTAATGAATCATAATGCTCTGTTGTAACTTCTCCTGTTTGTGTGTTTTCCACTTGAATGGTTTTTTCATCGCTATTAACGGCAATCACATTACTGTTAATGCGTGCATCGATATTGAACCACATGTTGAACTTTTGCGGGTTCATTAAAATCAGCGTTTCTTCTTTTTCTACCAGCCCGGAGATATGGTATGGCAAACAACAGTTAGAGAAAGAGACAACCGGGCCTCTTTCAAACATAATAATCTCAGCGTTTTCATCTAGTCTTCTACAACGCGCCGCAGTTGACGCACCACCAGCAACACCACCAACAATAAGAATTCGTTTTTTCATAATTACATTCCTCAATTAACATAGTTTAAAAATATCAATCTCAACTTAACTCAAAGTACAACCTGACTTCTGCTGAGATATTTAATACAGTCACAATAAGGCCTATGGCAATTGACAACCAGCTAATGGAACAATCATGTATCAGAACCATACAATTCCTACACAATCACTCCATTAAAAGTTAACTGTTCCCGCTAATACGGGGCTAGTTTAGATAATATATGTGCGCATTTATGTCTCTTAATATGGAGCAATTTCTTATTCTTGAATTATATCGGTGATAGGGCTTTAAATAATGGTTGTAAATGCGTGGGTGTGAAGACTTCAAGAGAGTGAAAAGATAATCTATAGACATAAAAAAGTCCGATGTTAAGTGAACACCGGACTTAGGTTTTATTCAGATAAATACAAATGATTTACCCTTAACTAAACGGCTTTAGGCCGTTACCCCTCTTTTATTCATGATAATGAACGCTAAATTTTCATCCATTTGCCATCGTATAACGACGCTGAGGTCACAACACCAGCTCATATTTACGATTGTTCTATTATCTTGTGTAATGTCTCAGGTACTTCCCGAGAAAAAATGTGTGCAGCTATAGTTGCAACAATCGCTGCAAGTGGCACCACTAATACTATCATCACAAACAGTCCAGGCGGTGGATTCATGATACCAAAGTATGCAGCAAAGACAGCCGCGATATTACGTGTACACATGCCAAGAGCCACACTACTGCGCTGCGTTTTTTTCAAGCCAATACTAAATTTATAAGAGACTACCGTAATTGTTATGAAGAACAATATTAAGGCACCAGGCGCAAAAGTACCGATTAAACCCAGCATATCTTGCCCATAGAGAATCAAAGTGAGAAACAAGGACACTACTAGCGATATTCCACCGATCTTTTTAATCACAGGCAGCAGTTTGTTCGCTAAACTTGGCAACTTAATTCTCATCGCTCCGCCTATTAATAATGGCAATAGCACTAATATGAATAGAGGCTTAACAAGCGTCCAAACACTTAACTCTACACCTTTAACGACTAAAGGTGCCAATATTGGTACGAGTAAAACAGTGCCAATGGTCGATAACAACATAAATGCACCAGCGAAATTCATATCTCCCCCCGCCCTGCGTACCATCACAGGAAAAAAGGGTGCCGTGGGTACAAGGCTAACTAAAAGAAGTCCAGCCGCGTGCGCTGGCGTTAAAGGAATAAACTGAACGATCAACTAAGCAATCATTGGACCAATAACCCATCCAAACATAGCAATTATTACAACTGTCCGTGCACTTTTTAGGGTGTCACGTACCTCTTTGATATTTAGCTCTAGTCCCATCGACGCGAGGTTAGAGACAGTAAATACAACAACTAACAAGTTGAAAAAATATCTAAATTCATACATTTCTACCTTTGATATATATTATGAGAAACAAGTGGTCACTGTAATGCTCAAAACAACACATAACTAACCAATGGAACAATCATGTATCAAATAGGTAATATTCATGCACGATCGTTCCTTTGAGGCATTTAATGAATTAAAGGTGCACCCGTAAACCGGAAGTGAAAGTGTTACAGCCAAGTCATCTATTGCGGATAAACGTATTCACTGCAAAAAAGTGAGATCCTGAACGTTGAATGGGTCAGCTTTGGGATTAAGCGATGATTTTTGAAAAAGGTGCTTTAGTTGAACATGACATCAGCATAATTGAGTGAAGAAAGTAAATACTCCCCTTTTGCCCTTAGTGCAAAAGGGGAATCGAGCTTAGATAGAATAAAAGAAGTATATTTGTGATTTCATACGGATAATAATGCCAAGTACTACATCTAAGAAGCTCAGGAAAGCAATTGGCTTCTCAGCAGAGATCCAAGCCAAACCAACAGCGCCAACGGGTAAATCCTTTCTTTGCGTTTCATCAATTTTCAATCTGACAAAATGATGTTTATTATTTGCATTTTGCCCTGTTGTCTGGCGAATTTTTGTAAGTAGGCTAACAACTAACTTATACCAAAAGTATAAACAAGGTGATCAGTCTTGCTTGATCACCTTGTTTATTCATTCCATTGGCATTGATTAGTAATAATTGATTGCCAATCAATCTTCAATAAATTGCATTGAAAGAATAGGTAATATTTAGTGAAATCATCTCCCCTTCATGGCGAGATTTAGCACCAAATTCTTTCACGTAATTAAGCGCTAGATTCCAGTTTGGGTCTAACCAATAAGCAACTTGCAAACCAAGGCCATGAACCTCCGATTGATTACCCAAAGAGGTATTATATGTTTGATTAACGTTATCTAACGATCCAGTAAGCTCATCATTGTCTACTTGCCATTGGCTGTAACCTTTGATCCCAACTTCTAATTGTTGAGTTAAATACTGGCTATAACCATACTCTATGGTCAAATGATTGCCCGGCGTAACGCCTGTTTTATCTACTTCACCATGATACTCATAAGTTGTCGATAACATCAACGCCGACGCTTTATCCATGAAATAATAGTAACCAGATAGTTGAACCTGAGCAGTGGTCATATCAAGGCTAATATCGCTTGCACCTGTCGGTAAATAAAACCCTACACCTAGATTAATATCATAATCTTCATTTAACCAGCCTAACCATAAAGGCTGAATAAATGTATCACCCACTCCTGTAGACTTTTCCCCGCGTACATCCGTTTGAACTAATGTTGGGCTGACATAGAAGCTATATCTTGCGCCTAATACTTCATAATCTGTTGTCCACATAAACAATGGCGCTATCGCCGAAGAGGTAAAATCTGTATTAGCACCTACTGAATCGCCATTTTTGTCTTTCAAGTCACCGCTTGAGTATTGCAGATTATATTGCTCATAAACAAAGCCTGCTTGAGCAGGCATTGTCATGTCTCGTACATTTGCGGCACCTGGTAAATAATGGCCAGCTCCAAATAAGCCATCTGCATAGCTGGCAGGAGTCAAGAGAGATAATGCTAAGTACATCGTTAATTTGGCATTGGGATTAAACATATTGTTGCGTTCCTCATCGAATAACGGAGCCTAGTCAGGCGGTTGAAGCTCAATATATGGAAGAAAAATACAAACTGCGATCTGATGGAATCATTAACTACTAAACACCACCTTATTGTATATGTTTATTCCATGTTGAGAATAATTTGGGTGGCCAGCATTTATAAAAAAGCAGGAGTAATAGTCTTTATTATTAAGTTAAATCAAAGGTTACTCGTCGCTTATCAATTTAGTAAAACATTTATAAAGTGCGAAATGAGCCTGATGCAATAGATAGTATATATCCAAAATGTAACCTTAATTGATAGCAATCTTCCTCTTCATAGATGCCACTGAATTTCAAACCTACAATTGCCTCAAATCAAATAAGCCAATGCCTAATAAGGAAATAAAATGAATAACATAATAGAGAATGGAGTGATCAGCCTTACCCCCTTTTTCTCCATTACAATCGGAATTTTAGTGCTATTTTTAGGGCGTAGAGTCAGTCAAAAAGTGACAATGCTCAGAGAGTTTAGTATTCCAGAGCCTGTTACCGGCGGTTTGTTTCTGTCTCTGCTATTCACCATACTATTTCTAACAACTGGATACGAAATCAATTTCGATTTAGATGCCAGGGACTTTTTCTTAGTCTACTTTTTCACCACTATCGGTATAAATGCAAGAGTAAAAGACCTGCTTTCAGGAGGGAAGCCACTCATTATTTTACTTGCCGTGACAGCTATCTACCTAATTTTACAAAATATTATAGGTATCAGCGTTGCTTCTTTATTAGGCATTGATTCTGTTATTGGGCTGCTAGGTGGTAGCGTTTCACTTATTGGTGGTCATGGTACTTCTATCGCATGGTCTCCACAAATTGGTGAACAATTTAATATTGATAATGCAATGGAAATAGGGATAGCTTGTGCAACATTTGGCTTAATACTTGCGAGCTTAATGGGTGGACCTATCGCTAAGTTCTTAGTCAATAAACATAATTTGGTTGCTGACAAAGATATTCAAAAAGATGAAAGTAGTGTACACAAAAATACAACAATTGATGCATATGGTTTTCTAGATGCAATCGTTGCTATTCATGCCTGCATTGCGCTAGGTTTCATATTGAATGAAGCGATAGCAGCGCTTGGTTTGCAGTTGCCACTGTTTGTAGCATGCCTTTTTGCCGGTATCTCTCTTTCTAATCTTCTTCCTAATTCATACAAACGAATTTCAGGGCTTAGTTGGCCAGCACGCTCACCTGCTATCGATTTAATTGCAGAGATCTCATTAGGCACCTTTTTAGCAATGTCATTAATGAGCCTTAAATTGTGGACCTTAGTTGATTTAGCTGGACCGATGTTTATTTTATTAGCATTCCAATTTTGCTTTGCTGTGATTGTTGCTATTTTCGTGGTCTTCCCATTAATGGGCAAAGATTATGATGCTGCTGTAGTTTGTGCGGGTTTTGGTGGAATATCACTTGGCTCTACACCAACAGCGATGGCTAATATGACATCCGTCACCCAACGATACGGCCACTCACAACTTGCTTTTATTATCGTACCGCTAGTCTGTGCATTTTTTATCGACTTAATTAATGCCGTTGCCATCCCAACTTTTTTAAATTTATTAGGATAATCATTAGGAGTTAATATGAGTTATTTAAATGCAAGAGAAGTATTCCAGAGTGCACTGCATGTATTGTGCACCACTGGCAATTATCAAAACCGATTAATTAGAGCATATACAATCACGACTCAAATTACGCCAGCAAGGGATCTTCCTTCGCAGCTGATTAGTGAGTATTACGAATTGCAATATAGTATGAATAGTAAGGTCTGCGCTAAAGGTGAAAGTTCATTAATGGCAACGGTAACCTCACTAAATGTAATGGAAGTGGCTGTAATTATTGAAAAGTATATCGATATTTACAAAGGTTTGGTTGAGACGTCTGTGAAATAGTCGTTTAGCTTAGGTATTAATTCACAATCTAAGTAATCAAAAAATAATTTTTAGCACCTACATATAATCTAGTATGTAGGAGCTAAAAAGCTTAACGGTTTTTCATCCGAAAAATCAAATAAATCATAGTGTAGTCGCTTAGTATAATTCGCCATGACTTTACTGTATTTAATATAAATTTCTAAGGCGCTAAGTGCCCCATAGCGCCTTAGAAAGCTAACTCGCTTTCGCCCCCATTAGCGAGTTAGAAAGCAACAAATTTGTGGCTAATATAACCTAGTATCTTTCAATTTTGGCACATTGCGATGCTTTCGTGGAGTGACCATCTCAAGCTCCTACTTGGTAAGCGAGTGGTCAGGGCAGAGAAGCTGAATGTCATGAAGACTATGAGTCAAAGAAGGAAGTATAGAATTGAAATTTACTCAATGCTTCCTAACTTAGGATGTTTTGGTAAGCGATGTCATTTTTTTTAAGCCAGACAACAATATTATCAGCACTTAAATGTAGATCGAGATTACCAGTTTCTTCAGTCTGCTTTATCAAAATATGGTCAAGTTGCAAACCTACAACTGCTATTTTTTCTAAATCAATAGCACTACATACATTTGGGCAACGATTACAAGATAAACGGCATACGGTTTTTACATCACATATTGCAGCTTTTTTCAGGTCACTTATCAGTCCCTTAGAGCATAAATCTTGATAACTTACAGCGATTCTATTCGACGACATTACATGGAACTCCTAACTATTAGATGTAAAACAAATATAATTAAAACTTAAAATGTACGCCCTTTCATTAGAACCTCAAATACCGCCAATATCCATGTTTATAAAAAATATAGTTTTACTTTACGACAGAGATCGCCTTGTTAATAAGTTGTTAATGACGATTTATCAACAGATAAATCTAGCAAAAGTTCTGAGGCGCTATGTGCCCCTTTACGACTTAGAAAGCTAACTCACAAACGCCCGCCGAGCGAGTTGTAATATTTATTATCATCAATGTTTCGCTATTGACACAACGCTCGCTTTCTCCCAAGTATAACCATCACTAGTGTCTGCTTAGAAATCCAGAGTAACAATCTATCTAAGCT
>JABXKR010000267.1 GCA_013619145.1 Psychromonas sp.
CATAAAGAGGGTGCCAGTGAAAATAACAACTGATTTTAATTATCTTGATAATATCCCTTGTAATACTGGCGTAAATTTACAGATTTTAACCGCAACACAACCGATTCGTTTAAAAACACGTTTGATAGGTGTTGATCCTAATATGTCGGTTATTTTAGCGATGAGTAATGATCAGGATTGGTTGTCTGCAAAAAACTTTATTCGTGAAGGCCAAGGTGCAGTTGTTCGACTGATTAATCATGATGATTCTGAAGCAAATATTGTTGCTTTCCGCAGTCAAATCCAAAAAATAATGAGTATTTGCGGCCGCTGGTTAGTGTTGGATTATCCACAGCAGTTACAAAAAGTAGCGCTACGAAACTTCTCTCGAATCTCTATTCATGTTGAATGTGCGATTATTGATGAAAAATCACAAACCGAACTTAGTCGTGGATATTTACATGATATTTCAATTAACGGCTGCGCGTTTATTGGTGAATTTATAAAAGGGTGTACGGTAGAGGCAAGATACCAACTACAGGTTAAATTTGCCGAAATACAATTTTCTATGCTTGTTCCAATTACAGTAAAAAATATCCAATATGGAGATATGAACACAGTTAATAAACAATACGGTTTAGTTTTTGATGCAAATAACCAGGAAACGCAAGATTTTATCCAACAAGTCATCTTGTACCATTTGTCGAATTGATAACATGAGTAAAAAGGTATTTATGAAGTTTCGCAGTTTATTTTTTACAATTATATTTTCAGCATCTGTTTGCGCAACTCAAGCTGCCGAGGGGGTAAACGCAGAAGTGAAAAACTGTGCTTATCTTTTAGCACAAGGAAAAAAATACCAGGTAGCTATTGAATATGACATAGATTTCACGGACAAAAAACCTGCTGTTAGCGGTAGTTTTTCAGTAAATTGGTCGCCCGAATATTTTCCGTCAGTGCAGGAGCAGGAAAAGGCTTTTAAAGAACTTGAGCCTTTTATTAACTGCGTTGGGATAAATATTGCTGGTGGAGAAGAGAAAAAACAGGAAAAGTTAAAATAGCCGGGATAGGTAAACGTTATCTGCCCTGTTTTATGCTTAAAAAGTTACTTAATTGAACTTATTTACGCTCCTTTGTTCTAAATTAAACAAAACTTTACACCTAAATAATTAACTACTGCATGCTGAATATTTACTTTGTTGCTTCTAACTACAGTGTTTAAAAGCTGCTCAGTAGATAATATTTTTATACCTTAATAGAAAGAGTTAAGTAAATGATTGCAAAGATTAAAGCGTTTTTAAATTCAATTATAGAGTTAGAATCGACAACACCTGAGTATGATCATACGATTGCCATTGTTTCTTTGCTCTGTGAAGTCTGCAACGCTAACCATTCGATTACCGAGGAGGAGGAGGCCGCAGTAATAAGAACCTTATGCAAGCTCCTGCAGATTGAAAAAGTTAAAGCAGAAGAGCTGCTGAAAATCGGTAAACAGGAAATTAAATCATCGAATTCATTGTTTGATTTTACTTCGCAGTTAAGTACTTTAGACAATGAAACACGTATTAAAGTAATAGCTGCAATGTGGGAAGTTGCTTATGCTGATCGCCATTTAGATCCAATAGAAGAGTCTATTATTCGTAAAGTCGCCGCATTAATTTACGTTGGTCATCATGAATTTATTCGTACAAAATTAGCTGTTATGCCCTCATAAAACTCTTTAATAGGAGAGGGCATTTATTGATTTACTTAGCTGTTACATTGCAATGGCTCTATTTCATATCTTGCTCAAGCAACCAAATTCTAAAGGCTTTTCGCTCTTCTTTAGTTGCAGAGTTATAGATTTGAATCAGTTGCTCAGTTTTTGCTTGCGATACATTCGATGTAGTCAGATTTGATCCAGCCGTCATCACCGATGTTGTCGTTACTGGTACAGTAGCAACAGAGTTTAATGAAATCCCATGTTCTTGATTATAATCAGTAATTAGTTTTTCTATATCACTATAAGGTAGGTACCCCTTACCTGAAAGGGTATCACTGCCGGCTATTTCTAGAGTTTGCTCATTATTCGTTACAATCCATGTTACCCCTTGCTTTATCTCCTTTTCTGCCTGGTGTTGGTTATGGAAATTCCTGATGCTTACCTCTGTATCACCCTTAATATCAATATTAAAAAGGTGAGGTTTACTTTCTACCGTCTCGCCTTTTTTAAAATTATTCGAATATCTGACCACTACCTGGTGGTCACCTTCCGATAGTTCTGGTCCTTTACTAGCGAAAAAACCACTTTCAACTTCTTTACCATCTATCGCTAATATTTCGACTCCATTATCCCCTTTTAAAGTGGCAGCATGGCTGAAGGGAATCATCATTAGTGATAAGAGTACAACTGAAGCTTTCATTTACACTTTTCCTTATTATGTGGTAATTTTTGAATTCAAGTAAAAATAGTTGGAATCAATAATTATACCAAGAAATGAGATTAGCCCATCTCATTTCTAATAAGGTTATGATCTATGCATATTAAAAGCAGGATATTAGTTACTATTTATCGGGTTACGTAATTTTTGAGGTTTTTGTGTCAAAGGTTTGTCCGTATACGAATTGTAAGGGTGAGTAGTTTAACTCTATAATTATCATAATATTATTGATTTTTTTCTTTGCAGGAAGAGGAATTCTTCTTTTCGAAGAATATAAGTTTAGCCAAAGTGGTTATTATCTCGACACCTGACGTTTAAAGATAAGGTGGGGAAATGGCGAATACAACAAATAGCGAAAGATTTTCACTTAAAGAGAAAAAACGGGAACGAGGTTTACTTTATGTAACTCTTCTTCTGCTGTTTCTCTCATTGGTCGTTGCTATTATTTATGCTGTATTACATCAACAGATTGATCAAGAACGTGAAGTTAAACAGTATGCAGAACTGGTTAATATGCAGACTAAGATTATCACTGAGTTGAGCTCTGTAGGTGCCGATCTAATCTATTATTCTCATAGTGACCTCGCCATTGCAACCCTTTCATCGCCAGAGAAAACTGCTCTAGATTACCTGACATCGCTAATGTATAAAATTAGCTCACTGCAAAAACGTTATGATCAGATCCGTCTTTTTGATATACAGGGAAATGAGATTATTCGCATTGATCAGAATTCAGATTTTTCGCTGCAGCAGGTCCCACAGACTAAATTGCAAAATAAAAGTGAGCGTTACTATTTTAAAAATGCTTTGACTCTTCAGCCAGGACAAATTTACACATCGCAATTTGATCTTAATAAAGAGCGCGGGAAGGTTGAGTACCCAATAAAACCTATGATTCGTTTTGCTACGCCGATTCACTCTAAAAAGGGGGAATTACTTGGTGCTGGTATTATCAATTATAGCGGTAATAAAATTTTGCAAATTATCACGGAACTTAATGTGCATAAAGGTGATCAGGTTTCTCTTGTCAATAGTGATGGTTATTATTTAAAAGGAGATGACGCTAAGAAAGAGTGGGGGTTTATGTTCCCTGAAGGAGAGCAGTTTCTCTTCTCCGATGAACACCCTGAGCTGTGGAAAAAGATGCAGGGCAATAAGAGTGGTAAAGTAATTACTGCAGATGGAGAATATTACTTTAGTTCTTTCAATCTATCTCCTTCACCATCGTTCGCAATAGTTAATAGCGAGCATGTGTTTCTTGTTATGCATGTACCTAAAACTATTATTAATGATGAGCTGTTACTGCTGATAAAGGGATTAACTCTAGGTTTCTTGTTTATTGCACCAGTATTTTTAATATTGGGATGGATACTTGCTAACTCACAGGTTGAGCAGGCCTGGTTAGTTCAAAAGTTAAGTTTTGAAGCGAGACATGATGCGTTAACTGGGCTGTATAATAGAAAAGCAATTGTTGATTACCTTAATAAAAATATCGGTATTAGTCGTCGAAGAAATTCATCCTTATCTGTGGGATTTATTGATGTGAATGATTTGAAGATGATGAATGATCGCTATGGTCATGATGCTGGTGATGAGTTGATTAAAGGTGTTGCTGCTGTGATTAATATATCTATTCGAGAGTCTGACTTTGCGGCCCGTATTGGAGGAGATGAATTTCTTATTGTATTTATTGACTGTGACGAAGATAGTGCAAATATTATTATGCAGCGTATTCAGTCTATCTATTGTTCATTGGGGCTTATTAAAACGGGTAAAAAGTGGAGTATGAGTTTTGGTTGTACTGAGCTATTGAGTAAAGAAGATACAGTAGAAACAATGATTGAAAGAGCAGATAGCGCTATGTATAAACAGAAAACATACCTGAAAAAGCTAAAAGGGTCAGAAGCCGCATCATAAACTTAGCAGGAAGTTAATGATATAATTTCCTGTAAAGCCTTTATCTCATCCTAAAAGCAAGCCAACTTGGCGAAAAATCACGCATCTGCAATTTTAACTGGCAGAAGAATTAGCCATCTAAAAATACCTCCGTAATAAAAATGTAGATATTAAAAACAGCCCTTACTCGCTGATTAGAAAACACACACAACGGGTTAACATCTGCGTAATAGATCACCAAAGTCGATTAAATAGCGTTTCTTTAGGCAATATTGTTGATCACCATCAGGATTGTATCTCTAAATAAAGGTAACTTTGCCCGGTCATAAGCAGAAATGTAATATTTGAAATAAATTGAGTGAATTTCCTTCAAAAAACTGCTTATATAATAATTTTATTAACAATTTTAAGGATGACAAAGTGCTAAAAAAACACAAAGGACTGCTGTCCAATATAGGGACTCAGGTAGTTATTGCCATGATTATAGGTACCCTGGTCGGGACTTATATGGGCGAGTCGGCGACTATATTTGCGCCATTGGGAGCTATATTTATTCATTTAATCAAGATGTTAGTTATTCCACTTGTTGCTGTGGCTATCATCACAGGTGCTGCAAATCTTGGAAACAGTCCAGCCGCAGGTAAAATCGGTCTGAGTACCTTTGCCTTCTTTATGCTGACTTCTGCTGCTGCCGTTGCTTTAGCCATCTTTATGGGCGAAGTTTTCCAACCTGGTGTCGGAGTAGATTTAACCAGTATGCAGGCATTGTTCTCTAATGAATATGCGGATAAAGGTTCTGTACCTGGTTTTTTCCAAACCGTATTAGGCATGATACCAACTAATGTTTTTCAATCGTTAAATAATGCCAATATTCTGCAAATACTGGTTTTCTGCCTGTTCTTAGGTATTGCACTATCGAAAGTTGAGAAGAGTCGTAGCGAACCTTTAATGAATATTCTTAACGGTTTGGTTGATGCATTTGTCTGGATGATCCATGTTGTTATGCGTATAGCACCGATTGGTGTATTTGGTCTGATGGCCGAAGCAGTAGGCACGTTCGGATTTGATGTGTTAACAGTAGTAATGAAACTGTTTGTTGTTTATGTCGGAGCTATTTTGATTTTTGGTTTCGGTTTCTACCCATTACTTATCAAACTATTTTCAAATGTGTCGGTTCGTCGCTTTATCTCTGCGATGAAACGCCCGCAAGCTGTTGCTCTTTCTACTGCATCTTCTATGGCTACGCTACCTGTTACACTGGATACAGTAGAAAAAGAACTTAATATCAATAATTCTACTGCCTCTTTTGTATTGCCATTAGGCGCGACTATTAATATGAGCGGTAATGCGATCTATTATGGTCTGGTTGCAGTATTTTTCGCTCAGGTATTTAATATCGATCTTAGCTTTGCTGCTTATGTTGCAATTATTTTAACTGCAACAATCGGTGCGATTGGTCAGGCGGGTGTGCCAGGACCATCTTTCCTTGTGGTTGCTGTATTGCTTGCCGCTGGTATCCCAATCGAAGGGTTACCGCTATTATTTGCGCTGGATCGAATTTTCGACATGATACGTACTGCGTTAAATATTACCGGTGATGCGGCCTGTGCTGTTATCGTTGATAGATTCAACCCTGAAAGCCAGGCTGATGCAGAGGTTACACCAATACAAACGAAAGCAGATCAGAAAGTCGCTTAACGTTTATTATTAGCTGTATTTGATTAGTTAAGGGAGCTTATTAAGCTCCCTTTTTTATTGATTAGCCAAGAAATAATAGACAGAACAGGCAATATTTTTAACAGCTTCACTCTGCATCAAAACCATATTGTAACCATATCTTTTTAATTTGACCTGCATCTTTAAGTTGCCGCAGTGCCTTATTAAAATTTTCGTTTAACAGCCTGGTTTCCGGAATCTTCTTCGACCATAAGATAAAAATATTTTCATGTGAAATTATCGTATCAAGCGCCAATAGATGTTGTTTATAGCCCGGAAAGTCTTTTTCCAATAATGATATACCAACCAATTTATTGACTACAACATACTCAATCCGTTTGGAAATTAATCTTTCAAAGCAGTGTTTAAATGAGTTCGATTTAACTTTTATAATAGTGTCGTTACGCTGGAATTCTTCACCATAATAATAACCATTGATAACGCAGACACTGTGATCACTTAATGAGTTGATATCGGAAGCAGGGGTGCTATTGGTTTTATGTGTAAATAAAATAATATCGCTACTGGCAATTGGATCTGAATACCAAAAATAATTTTCACGTTGCTTATTGTAATAGCCTCCAAGTACAGCATGAAAAACCCCTTTTTGGGTGTGCTCTATTGCCCGTTTCCAAGGGATAAATGAAACGTTTAACTGGTAATCGATATGAGCGAGTACTTGTTTGGTTAATGCACTAAAAAGCAGTATCAGGAAGACAAAATACTTGTGCATTAATAATCCTTATGCAAACTTAGCTTTGTTGTATACCCATGATACCTCAAGGTGCTTTATCAGGACTCAGCTCGAAGACCAGAATAAGGCACAGCATGAAGCCTTTCGAGCGATTAACTGCGTTAATCCTCTATCGGTAGATGTAAATGCAAGCATTTAACATCTTGAAGTAACATGGGTATAAGTATAGTGTCAGTTTGCTGTTTATATTAACTCAATGCGCAATAGCGTGAGAAATCACTCATTTGTGTTTTTAAAAACATTTTTTATAAGCATTAAAGGCAACTTTTGAAGGAATACAGCGGGGTGTTCAATGTTTCAAGAGTGGGTAAGCAGTAAATAAGAAAGCGGCCTTAAATCGTTTAGGATTTAAGGCCGTTTAAAAACACAGATACTGCAGACTTACAGTTGTGTTTGTAATCCTGCAATTTGGTGCCAAAAACCATTGCACTCTTTACTGTCAAGTGTCACATGTTTTCCCTGACCATTTAGTGTTTCTCTATATTGTTGAAGTGTTGCCAAGCTTTCGATACCGGACGGGCTGATACGTGCAATATCCGCCAGATCCAGCATCGACGGCAGATCATTGATGAGATTGTAACTGTAACCAGATTGTGTCTGAATGCCATTTAAAACAAATACTTGTTGGTCTTCCTGAGTAGTTGTTACGCGTCCCCTTGGATATTTAATGCAACATAATTCACAATCGTCTTTTGCTTTGTTTTCCGAACGAGCTGTAAAGCAGCGCGCTGAATAAGCCAATGGCATAAAACCATGCGCAAAAACTTCAACTTCAAATTGGTCGCGAATGCCTAAAGCTTTGCAGTCAGTTAGTGTTTTATCTAACCAGTCTCGTGACAACTCAACCGGCATCACCCAACGCTGCATCCCTTTATTTACAAACAGTTTTAACACGCTGGCGTTATAACAATTAATTGCAGGACCACAAACAAAAGGTACTTTATTATCACTTAGTATCTGCACTGCACCTAAATCATTTGCTTCAACTTTAAATAAACCATTTTCACATAACTGGCGTAACACCTTAATTTCAGAGGGTGCTTCTAACAGTGCCATGGTCGATAAAACAATCTCTTTTCCAGAGCCCGCTAACGCTTTGGCAAGTTCGATCCAATCTCTAGTTTTTAATTCGCGTCGTTTACTACAAACCGTTTCGCCTAAATAGATAATATCCGCTTCGCTATTTAATGCCTGATGGTAGAAATCTTCGACGTTTTGTTTTTCCCAGTAATAAAGCAGGGGACCTAATGCTAATTTCACGCTATTTCCTTAAAAATATTATTGCCACTCGCGGTGATACGCACCCAACGTTGTTTGACTGCCTTCCGATACGTTTGCCAGAACAGAATTCCACGCATCTTTTACCTGGTACATTTCTGGATTTGCTTTGTAGGTATCAATTGCCTCTCGCCAAACACGCGTTATCTGCTCTACATAGGCAGGGCTACGTTGCCGGCCTTCAATTTTTACCGAGCAGATTCCTGTTTTCATTAGTTCAGGAAGCATAGACAGGGTATTTAAACTGGTCGGCTCTTCAAGTGCATGATATAGGTTATTACCGACTTTGAATTTTCCTTTACATAATGTGGGGTAACCCGCTTTTTCACCGTCCTGGTAACGATCGATTAAAATATCATTTAATCTTGATTCAAGACCATTATCAGTCTCACTCCAGCGTACATATTTTGCAGGCGAGCAGGCGCCGACTGTATTGGGAGACTCACCTGTAAAATAAGATGATAAATAACAGCGGCCTTCCGCCATAATGCATAAACTACCGAATGCAAAAACTTCCAAAGGCATATCTGTATTGCGTGACAGCTGTTTAACTTGTTGCATAGATAAAACACGAGGCAAAACAACTCGTTTTACATTAAAGTTTTGTTTGTAAAAATTAATCGCTTCGCAATTCGTTGCGGAGGCTTGCACTGAAAGATGTAATTCTAATTCAGGATATTTGTTTGCAGCATAATCAAGAGTCGCGATATCAGCAATAATGGCAGCGTCTGCGCCTAAATCAACACATTTATCAACCGCGTTCTGCCAACGTTTTTCACCGCCAGGGTGAGCAAAAGTATTAACTGCTACATGCAGATGTTTATTATGATCGTGCACATACTGTGCACCTTTAATCAGTTTTTTGTCGTTAAAATTTAAACCAGCAAAATGACGAGCATTGGTATCATCTTTCAAACCAATATAAACGGCGTCAGCACCACAATCAATGGCTGTTTTTAATGCAGGTAAGCTACCAGCTGGGCAGAGAAGTTCCATTAAAGCTCCTAACTATATAAAGTTGCATAATTGTAAAAAAATAACAGATTTTTTTATTGATATAGGGCAGGTATGGTTAGAAAATTTAACATTTAAATACTATTTTGATTTAGACCAGTATCCCAAGTAGACGTAAGCTTTATAATTTGCTCTTAACCATCAGCGAGATAACCCATGTTTAAATCTATTTTTGCAACTATTCAGCACCGTTTAGTTATTAATACCCCCAAAGTACTTGCCTTACCAAGTTCACTATTACCTTTTTTTGTGCAAAAAAAATTGTTGTCTGATCTATTAGAGAAAGTTTTTGCTGAAGCGATAGAAGATGGTGATTTAGAGTTTTTACAAGATAAGTGGTTAAAAGTTGAAGTGACCGATCTCAAACTGACTTGGTATTTAAGCTTTGCAGAAGATAAGCTAATTATCGAAGAGAATTGTGAAAATGAAGACGTTACCTTCTCCGGTGCAGTAAACGAATTGATTTTAATAGCAGGACGTAAAGAAGATCCTGATACTCTATTCTTTCAACGTCGTTTATCGATTCAAGGTGATACCGAGCTAGGACTCGAGATAAAAAATCTACTCGATAATGTTGATTTTGATAATTTATCACCATTGGCAAAAAAAGCACTGCATCATTTTTCAAGCTTTGTACAACAAGGGTTAATTGAACCTGATATAAAAGTGGTAACTGCCTGATTAATCATAAGGGCGTAGGGTAGTCTACGTCCTTAGTGCATACTACTCCACATAATTCTCCACGCGCCATGCTGAACATTATTAAGCATTGTAACTCTCAACTTAAAAATATTAAGTTTTACACCATCTAAAATCTGCATATCAGCCTCACGTTACATATATCCTGTCACTATATTATCCCTAGATGAGCTACAGTTAACTAAAAATGGCTGCAATCGGCCTGTAAATAAACCTGTTGTGTTTCTATCAGTGTTGTCGACATCGGCAAGTGCCAGATTAGTACCGATTCAGCGTCGGAACAGTTCATTGAATCAAAATTGATAAAAGCTTTGATCGTCATTACTGTCAGCCATTTACCACTAAGGGGATACAATTATGCAACTATTAAAATCCTATGCGCTAATTTTACTTGTTATTATTTTTGTTACTGGCTGTGCCACTGCAAATCATGGTGCCTTTATTGCAAATACATACATTGATAAAAATACAGATGTGCAAGGAGAATATATCGGCAGGGCCTTAGGTGATTCTTCGCAAACCTGGTTCCTGTATCTGTTTCCTATCGGCGAAGCTCCTTCAACCCAAGTTGCTATTAATAATGCAAAACAAAACCTCCCTGGTACTAAATACCTTTCTGACATGTCGATAGATGATAGTGATATTTGGAAAATTGGCTATCGTGTACAAACTATCAAAGTCGTTGCTAATGCTTACAAGTAGCGCTTTTATCAAGACAAAGCCGGCACAATCACAAACCGCTTATCTGTTATGCAATTGGATATTTAGTTGATAGCATACAGCTTGTTTTAACGATTTTCACAGCCCTAAAATTAGTAAACAGATCACAGTAAATCATTGTAAATATGGCACTATTAGATAAACCTGAAATTAAGATAACAGGAGATATTTGTGTGCCATAGTAAATCAGTGTATTTAACCCTCGCCAATAAGATTAGCGAGCAGTTTAAAATGATAGATGCTGTGGAAGCTATCGCTCCTGGTGGTTCACAAACTAGTGGTTGTTTGGATAAACATTCCGATATTGATCTCTACGTTTATTTAAGCGATCAAATCACGCTGGATACTGGTCAGGAAATTGTTGAAAAGCTAGGGGCGAGTAATAGAAGAGCAACTGCAGCGCTTACTGGTTTCCCACCAAGCCAGTATGGGCTACTCAACATGTTTTTGGCAGACAGTTCTAGACTCTCAGATATTATTTGATCGTAAAGGTTGGTTTGCACTGTTACAGAATAAGTATAACGTGGTCTACCCTGAACAGTTGCAACAAGCCATTATTGCCAAGAACTATCCGGTACTGAGAGATGTAATCCCTTCCTATTATGTGCAAATCAAAAAAGCAATTGACCGCCGTGATTTGATAAGTATGAATCATCGTCTTGCAGCGTTGTTTGCCAGTTATTTTGATGTGCTGTATGCAATTAATAAAGTGATGAATCCAGGAGAGAAGAAGGTATTGGGATATGTGTTAGAAAAGTGTGCAAAAGCACCTGCAAATCTACAGGAAAAGATGGACAATATTCTTCAATCTGCGGCCACTGGTGATAAAATATTGCTTAATCAATTGGATCAGTTATTAGATGGTTCAAATGAATTATTGGCTGCGGATAAGCTTTTGTAGGGCAAAATGCAGTATAAAATTACACCGTTATTTTTACACGGTTTTTTGTTTAAGCTGTTGAACAACAGCAGTGATAAAATACCTGTTTAAATAATATCAATGGCTGTTTTGTACTTCAGGATAGTACGCCAGAGCCTTTTGCTTACTGTTTATTTTCTTCAGGTTGGGATTAATATGTTCAGGCTGTTCTTTGCCTTTATTTGCGCTTTGTTATTTATCTACCTCTATACTAATAAATTTGCGCCTGTTTTTGTTTTTTGGTTTTACCTGTTAATGAGCTCAGTTACTTTTGGGGTTTATGTTGTCGATAAATTAGCGGCACGAAACAATCGTTGGCGAGTCAAAGAAACCACATTACATTATCTGGCGCTTTTCGGTGGGTGGTTTGGTGCATTGTTAGCACAACGCTTTATAAATCATAAATCGACAAAAAAATCGTTTCTAACTGTTTTTTGTATAACAGTTTGTTTGAATATTTTACTTTTGCTTTTACTGTTAAACAGCGAAATTATATTGGCTAATATAATCAATAAATTAAACTCTGCTGAACTGACTATATAATTTCAAAGTGCTCAATTTGGGTTGTTTTTTATGTTAAAAATTAGACATTATTTACCTGGTGAAGAGCAAATTTTACGTTCGCTTTTCTATGCGACGGTAACAAATATTAATATCCGGGATTATTCAACGGCTCAAGTGCAAGCATGGTCAAGCGAAAGATTTGATCGACAACAATGGTGCAGACGTATCAAAAAAATGAATCCTTTTGTAGTAATTTCACAAAACGAAATTGTCGCTTATGCAAATCTGCAGAAAAATGGATATATTGATCATTTCTTTTGCCATTATTTACATCAGAAGAAAGGCATAGGCAAAACCTTAATGCGTTTTTTATTACGAACAGGAAACGAACTGGGAATAAAGCATTTCCATGCTCAAGTTAGCATTACTGCCAGGCCTTTCTTTGAATATTTTGGATTTTCTGTGGTTAAAGAGCAACATGTTCGACTCAATGAACAAAGTTTAATCTGTTATTTAATGGAAAAAGGAGTTAAATAAATGCATGGAACAAGCGAGAGTAAGTTATGACATTTAAAAACAAGTTAACAAAAGCACATAAAGAGTTAGAGGATGCTGGTATTTGGCGTTCTAATTATAATCCGCCTCCATTAGATCTATTAAGAAAAATTGGATATCGAATTCTACCACCACATTACCGTAGCTTTTTGGTTAATTTTATCAGCCAGACACTGTTTTTCACTACAATATGGGGAGGAATTATGTGGCTGTTGGTTTGGCAAGCTGAACATGTGGCTGGTTATTTCGCACTGCTAGTTAGTATTTCAGTTGGTTTATTCATGGGCTTTTGTATGGCGGTATATTACAAGTTCAGTGCAAAACACCACCATTTATCAGATTGGTCTGATTTTAAGTAACGGTTAATCTACAGTGTAAATGTAGATTAGTCGTTACGACTTGTTACTTCTAACAAATGGTAACCAAATTGTGTTTTAACTGGTCCTTGAACTACACCGACTGGTGCACTGAATACAACTTTATCAAACGCAGGTACCATCATACCCGGTCCGAACTCACCCAGATCTCCACCTTGCGCGCCTGATGGGCAAGATGAATGTTTCTTCGCCAGTTCAGCAAAATCAGTGCCTGCTTCAATTTGTTTCTTAAGTTCAAGACAGCTTTCTTCTGAATTAACTAAAATATGTCGTGCAGTTGCTAGAGCCATGTTTTTTTCCTTTTAATATATGTAATGCATGCACGATAAATCAAATTAGTTACTGAGGCAATTACTTAAAAAAAATTTTTATGTTTATCTTGCAAATAACCAATAAAGCCATATTATGTCGAACATGAAATGTCTTAACTTTGAGGTGACAATGAAACGTATTGCTTTATTTTTAATTACCAACTTAGCGGTTATTTTAGCTGTCTCTTATACACATCTCC
>JABXKR010000270.1 GCA_013619145.1 Psychromonas sp.
AAATAGTTGGTTTCACACATATTTCTAAGCTACTGCTCGATAAAAATGCAGCAATGAAAGCTGAAGTGTTAGAGATTATTGCGAATAATGATCCTGAAACAGCTAAGAAATTAATCAAAACGGTACTTAAGCCGGCAATTGATTTCACGCCAATTGTTGCTAACAAAAAGAATCTGGCTGATACCGTTGAAAAGGCTGATAAGTTATCAAAAGATGCACTAGTTGCTTTAGTTAAAGCAATGCATCAACAAATGACTAAGTAATAAATAACTAAATTTTAGCCCGCAATATTTCGCAGTTAACAGGGCGTTAATACGTATTTCAGAATTTATTTCTAATTCTGTTTGGGGCACATAACGAGATAGAAAATATTAAAGAAAAACTCTAAAAGAGAGGCCGCTAACCTCCTTTTAGTTGATTCTGGTATTGGTGTAATCCGCCACTTGTGTAAAGGCGTTACTTATTAATGGTGTTACTAACGCTTGATACGGGCAAAGGTTGGTATGGGTTTAATACTTGAGGCGTTAGCGATTAAGTGCAGCGTCAAAATTGCTTAGCGTGACAACGTCACCGGAAATCATGCTATCGATATGGATGTCGCCAATCCGAACTCTTACCAGTCTTAATGTAGCAAAGCCCACAGCCGCCGTCATTTTTCTTATCTGACGGTTTTTCCCTTCACAGATAGTGATAGAGATCCAGCTAGTAGGACCATGTCTCGGATCGCGGATTTTACGGCCACGAGTGGGGAGTTGAGGCTCACCGTCTAGTTTGAACGCTTTACAAGGAAGAGTTAGATATTTAGTGCCATTAATACCAATCTCAACCCCATTTTGCATCAGTGACATTGCTTCAGCAGTGATCGCTCCATCAACTTGCACATAGTACTCTTTTTCTATGCCTTTACTTCTGACTTTATAGCTCATCATGCCGTCGGTAGAGAGTAACAACAACCCTTCGGAGTCGTGATCTAATCGTCCAATCGCCATGATTTTATCGGGGAAGTTAAATAGCTCGCCTAGCAGATGTTTCTTCTTTCGTGGTTCAGGTAAAAACTGACTTAAAAAACCATATGGTTTAAATGTTTTGAAGTGCTGGTGAGCTTGCCTTGGCTCCGCGAGTTCTGTTAAACAGGTTTGGTTGGTGGTTGGCATTAAACATGGCCTTAATCGTAAAATCTGAGTGGTACTGCATTATACGGTTAGTCTGGACTAGATGCACTGAGTCTGCTGATTGGCTAAATGTTGTGGACGAGCAATAGTGGTCTCAAAATTGTAGGCTTCTATGTTGTTGGGGGGGAAGTGAGTTAGCTATCTATCTCGCATCGGGGCACAAAGCGCCTTAGCTTTTGGTTCTCTAATATCAATTTAATCAACCAATATTGACTTATATGACTGGTTTTCTGCTTGCGGTTATATGCTGTGCGATGGTTTAAAAGAATATAAGGTATGGATGTCCTGCCTTTTTACAATTTGACAAGGATAGTCTGAGGGATCAAGCTGCGTTATTTAAACTCATTGCTCTGCCATAAGCAGTTTTTATAACAGTAAAACATATGCCGATACTTGACCGAACACTACTTACTCCCTCAGGAAAATTGCATCTTCTCGTAAAAACGACCTCTTACCAAGCCCATGATAAAATCACTTCGTTAGCAAGTGATTTTTCTATTTCAAGAAAAGCAGTTTACGCTGCACGTGATGCCATCCAGAGGGCTTTGCATGCGCTGGTTCATGATAAGGATGCACCTGATTGTATTTATATTAGTGTCGACAAATCTCAGTTACGTCGCTTTATCCATTACATCTGCCAATTCTATCCGCGCAATTCAAGAGCAGATACCTATTATTTACCCAGGTTGCCTTAATTTTGTAACTTGTTTATTAAATTCGGATAACATTTGAGCACCTAATATAAGAGCTTCATTTAGATCTGTTGTACGTAAGGAAGATATTATTTCTGTTTTCTGAAATTTATCAACAAGATTAATCGGTATGCGTTTACGGAAATAGTAAGTTTGATTTCGTCTTTTAAGGAAGGTGGAGATGGTCATCTTGGTACAAAATGTGGTACAGATAAACGTTTAGATACAAAAAAGGCTGAAATCCATAAGGAAATCAGCCTTTTATAGTAGGTGGTGGAGATGGGGGGAGTCGAACCCCCGTCCGAAAAACCTACGTCCTCGGTACTACATGCTTAGTCAGTCTTTTGGTTAACTCGTTGATCTCCGACAGACAGGATACCAAAAAGCGAGTCCGATACTATTTCGCGGTTCACCCTCGAACAAGGTTCCCTCGCTATCCAAATGTAAATGACCTTCCGAATCCCTGCCCATAGGAGAAGCGTGGGTGGAAGGCTAGCTAGCCTAAGCTGCTAGAGAGTAGTTAGAGTCGTTTGCAACTATAACGTTGGCGGCTTTTTACGAGGCCAACCGCCACCTCGGCATGCACCTTGGGTTTCAAGAATCTCGTCGAGTCCTAAATCATCCCCACAGTGGTAAACAGATTAATCTGTTTACGTTTTAATAATAGCAAAACAAAGGGAACGAAGATAGTGTTATCTACGTCACATTACTTTTTTTTGCTATTTATTAACTTGTTACGTACTTATTTACGCGTATCGTGTTTCATCATACGTTCTTTTTGTATTTTCCATTCTCTATCTTTTACATCGGTACGTTTATCGTGCTCTTGCTTACCTTTTGCTAGCGCAAAAGATACTTTTACCCAGGCTTTTTTCCAGTATAAAGAGATTGGAATAATCGAGTAACCCTGACGTTCCACTTTACCGACTAAATTGTCGAGTTCGCGTCTTTTAAGCAATAGTTTACGGTAACGCAGAGGATCACACACTACATGTGATGATGCTGCAATTAACGGGGGAAACGTTGCGTTTAATAACCATGCTTCTCCATTTTTCAGGAAAATATAACTATCGGCAATATTCGCTTTACCCGCGCGTAACGATTTCACTTCCCAGCCCTGTAATTCAAGACCCGCTTCAAAGCGTTCTTCCAGGTGGTACTCGTGACTCGCACGTTTATTGCGTGCAATCGTATTTTCGTTGTTTTTAGTTTTTGATTTTTTCTTAGCCATAGTCTCGCATTGTAACCCTAAACAATTTGCAATTGCTATTTCATTTGTTGAAAAGTTGCTGAAATTATTGTGATTTTACTATATATTTTTTCTTGAGTGGGCGGATAGTGTAATATGCCCCTTTTTTTAAAGAGTATTATCGATGGCAGAAGTATCACGCAGCGCATTGTTGATGTATAGCGCAGATGAAATGTACCAGTTAGTAAATGACGTGATTGCTTATCCTGAGTTTTTACCCGGTTGTGTTGACTCAAATGTATTATCCTCTTCTGAAAATTCAATGCGCGCATCAATTAAAGTCTCTAAAGCAGGCATTAGCCAAACATTTACCACAGAAAACAGACTTGTTGATAGTCGCTCTATTGCTATGAACTTAGTGGATGGGCCGTTTAAGCATTTAAGCGGCGGTTGGACATTTACAGCGCTTGATGAGCAAGCGTGTAAAGTAAGCTTGGATTTAAAATTTGAATTCAGTAGTTCATTGATTGAAATTGCATTTGGTCGTATTTTTAATGAATTAGTGGGCTCAATGGTGAAATCGTTTGCGGCTCGTGCAAAAGTGGTTTACGGAATACGATAGGAATATTTATGAGTGAGATGATTGAGATTGAAGTGGTTTATGGGCTGCCGAATAAGCAAATTCTGCTTTCACTGCCTGTTCCCGCGGGTAGTACGCTTGAACAGTGTATTAAGTTGTCCGGGATCACAACACATTTTCCACAAATCATAATCAGCGAGGCCAAGGTGGGGGTTTTCAGTCGCCCTGAAAAATTATCAACGGTTGCAAAAGCGGGAGATCGTATTGAGATCTATCGTCCCTTGATTGCTGATCCGAAAGAGATGCGTAAACTGCGCGCTGCTAAAATGGCTAATAAATAACCTCAACTCAAAATAAGCAATCCGCTATTAAGTGATTTAAAAAAAAAGAGCAACTAATCTTTATCGGTCAGTTGCTCTTTTTTGTTATTTAGCCTTTTTTCTTAGCTACTTAACGGTAATAGGTGGCGGGTTGTCGGTAATTGGCTCGCGATCATCATCAGTGCTTTCTGCTGCGATATTTGGCGCTTTCTTAGCATTCGGATCGTTAAGCGGGTTATCTGCAATTTGACCTTCTCGCTCAATATGTTCCAGGATCTTGTTATTAAAGGTGAATACCACTTGCTGTTGCTGAATATCTTTACCGCCGGGTTTGATATAACGGATGTAGTACCATTTTGATGAATCAAATTGGTCAATCAGCATTGGTGATCCAAGAATGAAAATCACTTGTTCCTGATTCATACCAAGTTCTACCTGATCGAGTTTTTTATCGTCAATGTAATTACCCTGTGTAATATCAATTTGGTAGACAAAAGTATCGTAAAGGAATGAACATCCCGACAGTGAAAAAATTAAAAAGAAACAAGCAATAATATTTTTGATAGGCATGATTTTAGCAACAACTTAATTCAAGTGAGTAAATAAAAAGAGCACCGATAATACCCAAGGCTTTGTCACTTGTAAAAATATAAAGGCAGATATTTGTCGATTCTGTTTTGTTCGTTCACAGTTAACCGTTTTAAAGTGATAAAAACAGCTTAAATTTCTCAGATCCGCATCGTTTTCTTTAAATGTTGTGCAAATGCCCGTAGAATTCCCTGCCTTATACCAATCGTTTTTAACTTGTTTTGCGAATTTATTGAATGCCTCTATTTGCGTTAGGAATTAACCATCAAACAGCCTCTGTGTCATTGCGGGAAAAAGTCGCATTTGTCCCTGAGTTTTTGTTAGATGCTTACCAACAATTGTTAGCGCGAAGTTCAGTGTTGGAAGCTGTGATTGTTTCAACCTGCAATCGCACTGAAATCTACTGCAATCTAAATCAGGAAAACTGCCAGCAGGTGATCGATTGGTTCTGTTTTTTTCACCAGGTAGAAGAAAGTGAACTAGCAGAAAGTTTATATTGTTATCAAGATGAACAAGCGGTGCAGCATCTTTTCCGTGTTGCATGTGGTTTAGACTCGTTAGTTTTAGGCGAGCCGCAAATTCTGGGACAGATAAAACAGGCATTTGCCACGGCAAGCCAGGCAAAAAGTGTTAATAAAATCCTTAATAAGTGGTTTCAGCAGACTTTTAGCGTGGCGAAACGCGTGCGTACCGAAACGCAAATTGGTGCAAATGCGATTTCAGTAGCGTTTGCAGCGGTTTGTTTAGCGAAACAGATATTCAGTGAGTTATCACAAAGTCGCGTTTTATTAATTGGTGCGGGCGAAACCATTGAATTGGTTGGTAAGTATTTGGTGGAACATAATGTGCCCAATATTACCATTGCTAACCGCACACTAGCGCGGGCGATGGAACTTGTGGAGCAGTTTGATGCACAAGCGATTACCTTGGGTGAAATCCCTAACCATTTAGCGGATGCAGATATTATTATCTCTTCCACTGCAAGCCCGCTGCCAATTATTGGTAAAGGCATGGTTGAAAGTGCGTTAAAAACACGTCGTCATCAGCCGATGTTATTTATCGATATTGCCGTACCTCGGGATATCGAGCCGGAAGTCGCTGAGTTAAATGATGCTTATCTTTATAGTGTTGATGATCTGCATGGCATTATTGAAGAGAATAAACAGGCACGCCAAGAGGCGGCAGTTGAAGCTGAAAAAATTGTCGAAAGTTGCATTATTGACTTTATCTCCTGGATGGAATCGTTAAAAGCGGTTGAGAGTATTCGTTTATATCGTAGTAATAGTGAGTTATTACGAGATGAGTTATTAACACGAGCAAGTTTTGCGCTTAATAACGGCGCTGAACCTGAAAAAGTATTAAAAGAGTTAGCGTTTAAATTAACCAATAAGCTGATTCATCATCCGAGTCAGGCATTAACGCATGTTAGCCGCTCCGGAGATGATAACGAATTGCAGATATTACGTTCTGCCCTCGGTTTAAATTCCGAAGAATAAAACAAGATTATTGCCACTGCCGTTATGTTTTAAACAGCGATAAGGGCAAACTAATATAAATTAAAAGAGATAAAATATGAAAGCATCCATTATAACCAAGTTAGAAGGTCTGGTTGAACGTTATGAAGAGGTTCAAGCTCTGCTTGGCGATCCTGAGACGATTAGTAATCAGGACAAATATCGGGAGCTCACCAAAGAGTATTCACAGCTGGAAGTTGTCGTGCTGTGTTTTCAGGCTTATCAGGGGGCGATTGAAGATTTAGAAGCAGCTGAAATGATGCTGGAAGATGATGATCCTGATATGCGCGATATGGCAAAAGAGGAGCTCAAAGAAGCAAAATCTTCTGTTGAGAATTTGGTTGATGAACTGCAAATTTTATTACTGCCAAAAGATCCCAATGATGACCGCAACTGTTATATAGAGATTCGTGCGGGTGCCGGTGGTGATGAAGCCGCTATCTTTGCTGGTAACTTATTCCGTATGTACAGCAAATATGTTGACACTAAAGGCTGGCGTTTAGAAGTTATGAATAGCAATGCCAGCGAGCAGGGGGGCTATAAAGAACTGGTTGCCAAAATCGATGGTGAAGGTGCTTACGGTATTATGAAGTTTGAGTCAGGCGGTCATCGTGTACAACGTGTTCCTGAAACAGAATCGCAAGGTCGAGTTCATACTTCGGCGTGTACTGTAGTTGTGATGCCTGAAATCCCAGAGGCGGAAGCAATTTCAATTAACCCTGCGGATTTAAAAGTTGATACCTTCCGTGCATCGGGTGCGGGTGGTCAGCATGTTAATAAAACCGATTCTGCAATTCGTATCACCCATATTCCAACTGGTACGGTAGTTGAATGTCAGGAACAACGTTCTCAGCATAAAAACCGTGCACAAGCGATGTCTGTTTTACAAGCGCGCTTACAACAAGCGGAAGATGAAAAGAACCAAGCTGAAGAGCAGACAATTCGCCGCAGTCTTGTTGCAAGTGGTGATCGCAGTGAGCGTATCCGTACTTATAATTACCCGCAAGGTCGTGTTAGTGATCACCGTATTAACTTAACGCTTTACCGTTTAAACGAAGTGTTAGAAGGGGATTTGGATTCCTTGCTTGAACCAATTTTACAGGAAGATCAAGCCGATAAACTAGCTGCCCTTGCACAAGGCGCTTTTTAATTGCGTATAGATGACGCTCTGACTTGGGCTGAATTCACATTAGTTAATAGTGACAGTGCATTATTAGATGCACAGGTGCTGTTAGCTTTTGTGTTAGATAAAGAAACTGTTTATTTGATGACCTGGCCTGAACGAGACTTAACTGCTGAGCAAAAAAGTCAGTTTGAAGAATTAATTAGCCAACGTGTTAACGGTGTACCTGTTGCGCATCTAACTGGCACTCGTGAGTTTTGGTCTTTGCCGCTGAAAGTGAATAACTCAACGTTAATTCCACGTCCCGATACAGAAATTTTAGTTGAATCAGCCCTTGAAGTTTGTCCTGCTGATGCAGATATATTAGATCTGGGGACGGGAACGGGGGCAATAATTTTAGCGCTTGCCAGTGAATTGCCTAAAGCAAACTGTATCGGGATTGATTTCAGCTGTGATGCTGTTCAGCTGGCAACAGCGAATGCACAACAATTAAATATTAATAATGTGATATTCAAGCAAAGTAATTGGTTTGAAAATGTTGATGGAAAATTTGATCTGATTGTCAGCAATCCGCCTTATATCGATAAAAATGATTTTCATTTAAATAAAGGTGATGTGCGCTTTGAACCGCTATCTGCGTTAGTCTCTGAAAACAGTGGCTTAGCTGATATTCAGTTAATAGCGGAGCAAGCAGGCAATTATCTGACCAATGGCGGTCATTTGTTGATTGAACATGGTTTTGATCAAGGTGCCGCTGTTGCTGATATTTTAAATAAAATGAATTTAAATGACAA
>JABXKR010000271.1 GCA_013619145.1 Psychromonas sp.
TATCGCCGCTTCATTCAGGTTACGGAAGAAAGTCTGGCGCTGCGAAGAGATGCGCAGGTTTTTTTTAGCAAACTACATAATAAACTCTCTACGAATACGCATCTTACCTCTGCAGATCAGCAAGCCATCAAACGACATATCGAATCGTATAAAGAAAACCGAGTAAAATTAAACTACTTTATTAAAACTTACCTTCCTTATACGAATCCCGAACTTGAAATTACTTTTCCTACTCAAAGTGCAACACATGGTGTAGCCGATAAAGGTATATTTAGTTCATCTGATGATGCCGACTTATATATCAACCCAAGAGATGACGCCGGCCGCTTATTAATATTGGAAAGTAAAATGTGGCTGGCATCCAAAATGATGCTGTTTGATAATTATGTGGTGATTTTAGTTCGTTATCTTAAAAATGAGGATCTACGCCGTCAATTTGATATTGAAAATATTGACAGCGAAAGTAAAAAATTTCTGGAAGAGGTCATTAATGAAATTCAAAGCGGTGAGCCTTACGAGCAGACCATACGTATGATTAAGCTTGTTCATCTGTTTCGTGATTTTGAAAAAAAGCATGCAAATGCAGCCATATCTTTAGATAAAGACAATCTCTACCTGAATAACCTCCTGGACGGCAGTTACGCTTACCATAGAATACCAGAGCTAAGCATAGGCGATGAAATAGAAATAGGTTTGGCGATCACAGGCAATGAATTTTTTGATGATGTCGATAGTCTGACAGACGCAGCAATAAACGAGATCAGTGGATTATTTGGCAATGTACTCGGTTTATATGAAGAGCGTTCGGGTAAACTGATTAATATGACAAAATCCGAGCAGAATGGTATTACCAGCAAGCTTAATATTCTTGATATTGTATTTGAAAAAACGCCGTTTAGACTCACAGATAACTTTATTCCTGGTCATTGGGGGCATGTTGCAATCTGGGTTGGCGGACAAGCTGATATTCCTGAGTTAAAACGCCTTGGTGTCTGGCAGAAACTGCCTGAAATAGAAGCGAAAGCAAGAATCAAACATGATTATAAAGGTTCTTCTTTTCAAAATATGATTAAGCAGGACAGAGGTATTCTAGAGGCTTTACGTGATGATGTTCAGCTTAATACCTTTGAGCATTTTTTGAATATTGATGATCTGGCTATTATCAGGAACCGTCAGTTAACCGATGCACAGAAAACTAAATATTTACTGGGTGCGTTTGCACAAATAGGCAAGGAGTATGATTTTAACTTTGATGTAGAAACGCCGAATAAGATTGTCTGCTCAGAACTTGTTTTTCGAGTTTATGATGATTTTAGCTGGCCGGTTGAAGAAACCATAGGACGTTATACCGTTAGCCCTGATCATGTAGCGGCTCTAGCCAAAGACAAAAAATCTCCCTTCCAACCTATATTGATTTACCACGATGGCAAGATGCTGCCTGAAAGTTCACTGCAGGCAAACTTTAATGCTTTGCTCAACGGTCAATATGACAAAGTTGTTTATAAAAATTAAGTGCTAACCTGTTCTTTCCACTGCTAGCCAGCTTAATTAGCTGGTTTTTTTTTGTTGAAAAAAGAAAACCAGCCTCTAAATAAAAGTGTAATACCGTTCCGCTTAATATTATGTTCTGTTTTAGGAAGTGAGGCTTCAGCCTCGCTCTTATATTGCGCGGCTAAAACCATACTTACAACTAAAAAACAGACCAATTAGTTTTTGGTGTGGCTAAATTGCATACAAAACAATTACTTGTGACAATTTGCTTGCCGATTGTTTTAAAATTAACCGAATATGAACAGCCAGTTCATTTCAGGTAAAACCTGCCCCCCTTATGATTCCCTCATGTTGTTGAAAGCAACACTTTTTAAAATCAAACAGAGGAACTAACCATGAAAAAATTACTACCTTTAATCGCACTGCCTATGTTATTTGCTGCTAATGCTAACGCTGCCTTTGTCGGCGCTCAGGCTGCAAACAGCGGTGCACCGCACACTACTATCGCGCAGTTTAAAAGTGAAACAGATGTAGGTGAAAGCAGCGGGTTGTTCGATATGGTGCTTACTGGTGCTAAAGCCGATGAAAAAGAGTATGTACTCAAGGGACATATCCAAAACCAGATAGACGGTGACAGCTATACCATCATAGATGACACAGGCAGCATTATCGTAGATATCAATACAAACCTGTTTAACGGTATGGATGTTACACCGCAAGATACGGTGGTGTTCTATGGCGAAGCGGATTACGAAGAGGTCGGTTTGACTTTTGATGTAGACAAACTGCAGGTGATCAAAGCCGGTTAATATCATGCCTAAAAAACGGAATAATAACTGCCGCTGTTTATTTAGAAAAATGAATGCAGGATGAACAATGTGTTCACTTCAGGTAAAAGCAGTACCGTTTAGGGTAACTCCCTGTTGTTGATAACAACCATTTTAAAACTTAAACATGAGGAGCTAAACATGAAAAAATTACTACCTTTAATCGCAATACCTGTGTTGTTTGCTGTTAAAGCGAATGCTGCTTTTGTTGGTACACAAGCGGACTACAGTGGTATGCCCCATAGTACTGTCGCACAGTTTAAAAGTGAAACAGATATAGGCGAGAGCAGCGGCTTGTTTGATTTTGTTATCACTGGTGTTAAGGCGGATGAAAAAGAGTTTGTCCTGCAGGGCAATTTACAAAGCCAGATCAATGCTGACAGCTACATTTTTGCTGATGATACCGGCACTATTGTTGTCGATATCAATGCGAACCTGTTTAACGGCCGTGATGTTACCCCTCAAGATACGATTATGGTTTATGGTGAAGCGGAGTACGGAGATATGGGCCTGACTTTTGACGTTGATAGATTTAGGGTAGTAAAAGTAAAATAATTTATTGTCACTAAGACCCAGTAAAGTAGATCTTAGTGACTAAGGTTAGACTATGTAGATTAATATTTATGATTAAATCAACAGGTTGAGCCTGTTTTTTGAATTGACTGCTGCTCTTTATAGCAGCATATTTTCCACAACCAGAATAATACAAATAGGCCGCCAATTGCAGAAACTAAGTGCTTCAGAGTATGTCCACTTATTAACGTTAAGCTGTTAAACACTTCCTGATCAAAAGCTTCCAATATTTTTGCCAATGCATACCAAATAAACATGGCAGTTAGCGGCCACTTTTTTACCCCTTCCGCACTAAACAGCATCATAATAAATATCATTAAGAGTAGCGGCAAAAATTGTACTAGTGCATAGAACCGTAAGTCCCCTCTACCAATGGATTCTGTCAGCCACCAATAGATAACACTTAATACACCAGCAGATATCAACCAAGGTAAAAGCTTTACACCGCTTTCTTGCTTAACAAAAGCCGACACTACCAGTGAATAAAGTGCCATAAATGCTATCGTCATTGGTATTCTGTCCCAAACCAGAGTTAAATTATTGGGAATATAATGATAATAAGCGGAGCCAAAAGCGACTAAACTTACCCCAATAAAAAATAGTAGTGCGCCATTAAATAGAGATGACAAACTATCTTTATTTTTTACACAAAAATAAATTCCCAACCCGCCAACTATCAAGAAAGGTAAATTAGAGATAACATTCCAAAAATTGCTAATACCACAGATAAAGCGGGTGTCTGCAAACACGTGGTAGTGAGGATCTTGAGGGTGAGCAGGCAGTAACAATACTCCGAAACACACAATGGCTGTAATTAACCATAAATAATATCTATTTTTAACATTTGCTATTACAACTCTGTCACTCATTCCCTGCCGCCTTTAATTACTACACAAAAACTAGATTTACAGAAATTTTACCGTAAATAATGAAAAACCATACTGCTTTAAGCAAAAGTAGAGTAGTACACCACAAAGTAAATATACTATTACAACTCCCGTAACAGACTACATTATTGTTCTATGTGCTTATTAAATCACATGCTTATGCACTTTACGCCGGCAAACTAATAATCGATAAAAATTTACCTCACAGGCACGAAGTTAAAGAAAAAATTAGTACACAATTAAGAGTTGTATATTACATTGATATCATTCGTGTTCTTTGTGTAACGCACAACTTCTCTGTCGCTGTGTACTTCGCAGCTATCGATGATATGGCTTAATTCACCTGTCAAATCTTCAGACTTAAAATATTCCCATCTAAAACAAAAAGCATAACAAACTGTTTTTATTGATCTTTTGTACCTTTCTTGATTTTTGTTATAAACATGAATGGAAAATGAATGTTCCATTCACTTCAGGTAAAAACGCAGCCCCTTATGATAGCCCCATGTTGTTGAGAGCAACGCATTTAAAACTTAAACCTGAGGAAATAATCATGAAAAAATTACTAACTGTCATCACACTGCCAATGTTATTGGCTGCTAATGCTCACGCAGCTGCTACAGTTGCTCAAGCTGCTGAAGAGGGAACAACAATAGTCGCTTCTAGCACTAAACCGCTTGGTGCCACGCGGCAAATCGCACAATTTATTGTAAATACAAAACAATCAGATATTGCGCCAGAGTATTATGAACATGCTAAAACAGCAGTATTAGACTGGACTGGTGTTGCATTAGCAGGAGCACAAGATCCATTAGTGAAGAAGTTAGTTGAGTTGTCAGAAGATCTAGGTGGTGCACAACAAAGTGGAGTTATTGGCTACGATATTAAAGTATCTGCAACTCAGGCCGCATTAATTAATGGTGCTGCTTCTCATGCGTTAGATTTTGATGATTCGCACTCTGTATTCCGCGGCCATGCTTCAGCTTCTATTGTTGCTACGGTGCTGGCATTAGCAGATATGGAGCATAAAAGCGGCAAAGATATGCTAGCAGCTTATTTAGTGGGGTTAGATGTGGGCATTACCGTCGCCAAATCAGTAGCAAATTCAATGTATACACAAGGTATGCATAACACATCTGCACTGGGGATCATCGCATCAGCAGCTGCTGCCTCTCACCTTCTTGAACTTAATGAGGAACAAACGGTTAATGCATTAGCAATTGCGACGACACAAGCATTTGGTCTTAAGAGATCGTTCGGAACAATGAGTAAACCTTTACATGCAGGGCAAGCAGCTGAAGCGGCCGTAGAAGCAGCACTTCTTGCACGTAAAGGGTTTACAGGAGCATCAGACATACTTGAAGGACCTAATGGTTTATTCGCTGTATTTGGCGGCTTCAATAATAAAGAAGCGCTGACTACAATGGGAAAAACCTGGGGAATGACGAACCTTTCAGTTAAATATCATGCATCTTGTCACTGGACTCACGGCGCAATCGAAACAATGCTTGAAATTGCAAAACGAGATGGTGTTAAACCTGAAGATATTAAATCTGTCGAATTTGCAGTGAGTCCAATTGCAATAAAAACAGCAGGTGTCTATCACCCGCGTTCTGGTTTAGAAGGAAAATTCAGCATTCCTTATTCTGCGATGAATGCAGTGGTGACAAGTAAAACAGGTATTCAAGGGTTTACAGAGGAGGCTGTTAAAGACCAAAAGGTTGCTGCTTTAATTGATAAAACGAAGATTGTGATCAAACAATATGATGACTGGTTCTATACAGAAACAAAAGTGATAACAAAAGACGGCAAAATACATACAGCAGCAGCAAATGTGTTTGAAGATTTACCAGGTTTAGAAGAGAAAAGAGAGGCTGTGACTAAAAAATACACGGATCTTGTGACACCTATGTTTGGTGCTGAAAGAGCAAAGGAAATTGAAGATATGCTGCTTTCACTTGATAAAATCAAAGATGTTAATGAGCTTAGCAGCCAAACGGGGTTCCATTATGTTAACAAGTTTTCTGCACGCGGCTACACACCTAAAATGTTTGGTGCTGAAAGAGCAAAGAAAATTGAAGATGTTAATGAGCTTAGCAGCCAAACGGGGTTCCATTATGTTAACAAGTTTTCTGCACGCGGCTACACGCCTGAAAGCTGGGATTAATCTTGAGGCCTGTTAGTCGAAAGAAAAATTAGGATAAGATTTACCATATTAAGCCAGTGTAATTACACTGGTTTTTTTATGTTTATTTGAAAAATAAAATCAAAAAAACAATATAAGGCAATGTTTTTTAAAGTGAATGTGTAAGGTGTTATAAATATAAACCGAATATGAACAAGTAGTTCATGCCCCGTAAAAACGCCTCAGCCTATGATAGCTCTATGTTGTTAAGAGCAGCCGTTTATAAAACTAAACCAGAGGAACTAATTATGAAAAAACTATTAACTTTAATCGCACTGCCGCTGTTATTTACTACTGGCGCTAATGCAGCTTTTGTCGGCGCACAGGCAGTCAACAGCGATGTTCTACACACCACGATTGCACAATTTAAAAGTGAAACCGATGTCGGTAAAAGCGGTGGTCTATTTGATCTGGTGCTGACCGGCGCAAAAGCCGATGAAAGCAAGCAGGATAGTTTCACGTGGCTTTAATACCTCGATATAGTTCCATATCGATATAACTATCATTTTTGTTTGGGTGTTTGCAGCAAACACTGAATTAGCCCCTTATAGTACGCTCGCAAGTATATAGTTATACCCCGACGTATTCAGTTTTCCATCAAATAGAGACTGCTGAAATAGCCTCAATCAACCCCCTGTATCCCCCAATCTTGGGGGACTTTTAAAGCTGGGGGACA
>JABXKR010000273.1 GCA_013619145.1 Psychromonas sp.
TAAACGTGCCATTCCATAACTTATCTATTTTGGGTAAAAACAATAGCGCTCGCTTTTCCCCGACTCCGAGCGTGGCTGACTGACACGCCCGAAAACGCCCAAAAGTGAAGAACAATGGGGTCGCGTCTTTCCTTTTGTTTGTTGAACGAAGCCGCTTTGTTTATAGCCCCCTCCTTTTGCTTGAAATAACAATTCGTTGAACTAAGGTTGAATAGAGAAAGTAACGTTAACTGATTCGAATATTTTGATAAAAACAGCTGTTTAATTATGAATGTTAACGGCGTTTCTGACTATCAAAAGGAGCGTTAGATGAGCAATAAAAGAAGATTTCTTTGGATTGGACTGCTGATTACTTTTGTTCTCTCTTCTCTGGCTTATGCTACCAAAACAAAAACGATACGGATTGCGACGCTTGAGTGGGAGCCCTATATCGGTCAGAAGCTGGCGGATGAGGGGTTTATGGCTGAAATTACTCGTGAAGCATTCCGGCGGGGAGGTTATAAGGTTGAGTATATCTATTTACCCTGAAAAAGAGCGGTAACGAGTGCTGAATATGGTGAATTTGACGGTTATTTTCCATCATACTGGTCTGAGCAGAGAGAGAATAAATCCTTATTTACTGACAGCATTGTCAGCGGGCCGGTTGTTTTGTTTAAAGTTAAGGGCAGTACAATCACCTATAAGGAATTAAATGATTTAAAACCTTACCGGATTGGTGTTGTGAGAGGTTTTGTTAATACGGCGGAATTTGACGCTGCAGATTATCTGCATAAGGAGGAGGTGACAACGAATCTGATGAATATCAAGAAACTTTTAGCTGAACGAGTTGATCTGATTGTTGCAGATAAATTTGTTGGTTTTTACCTGCTTAATAAATACCTGCCGCATATGTTTGGACAGATAGAATCAATTTCACCTCCTCTGCAGGATAAAAAATTATACCTGTGCATATCCAAAAAATCCGACAATGCGGATCTTAAAGTGAAGATTTTTAATAAAGGCCTTAAAGAGATGCATGAGGACGGTACATTCGATAAAATTTTAGAAAAATATGGATTTTAAATCTACCCTGTAGCTCGGCCGCTTTTTTACCGGCAGTTTAATCTAGGCTGACAGATAAATGATTGCCAGCTCGTCTGACCGCATCTGTGTACTGATACTTATTATTACCCTCTTGAATGTCCGCCTGGTGAACCATAACTGCTCATATATCACTCTGTTTTATATGCAGGCATAAACACCTCATCTTATTAGATTAGGGTGTCTACTAGAGCGGCACAATTACAATTACCTCGCGTGTTCCGTTGTTATTAATAGGCGAGTTTTTTATTACTTACCTAATAAGGCGTTATATGCCCCAAGCGCCCTTAGCCCTCAATAAAAAGCGGCACTAATCTCCCTCGAGTAATACCGTCACTCTATATCAAAGCCAACGAGTTAGTGAGGATTCAGGCTGCTGTCGTGATGCAAGCTTTCCGTAAAAGCGTTCATTGTTCCCGATAGCATTTTACTTGCTAGAAAAATCTCCACGCTCGCTTCTTCCTGAATGCGAGCAATCCGACGAACTAGTGGATATGTCAGATCTAATATCATCCTGACTTTAAAACTGCCATATTAAACCCAAACTAATAGAGATTATGTAACCAAGGTGAGGCTTCTCTCTCTTTTACCCTCAACTGTTTTCTCGTGATTCTGCTGCACTTGTTGTGAATATTTATCCTTTCACACCACCAAAAAGTGAGCGCACACTTCCCATTGAAGGCAGTTTTTATTTGCTAACTTGCGCTTCATATTAGAGATTGAAATTTATTATTGGTAATTTGAAGTTTGTTTTTAGCAGGATAAAATTCAGTAATAACCCGCCAATAATAAAGTGAGCTGCTCTATTGGCTTTCGATTTTAAAAAATCAAGGTATGCATATCTTCTCTTTTATAAGAGAGCTAGATTAGATTTAAATCTGAAAACTAACCTGATAAATCAAGCCGGAGTTGTAAAGGCGCAATCTAATCCAGCATCTATTTTAATTTAATTGAGCCAACCCTAAATAATCTCCCTCGTAACGAGTTGCTCTGAACAGTTCTGAGCCATAGTTATATTCCCAGACAATTTCATGGCTGCTGTTATATTCAAATAAACGTCCTTCGGTGCCTTCGCATACGAGTGTATTACCGTTTTCTAATCGTTGTGCGCCGGAGATATGGTCGGCGTAAAATTCCCCTGCAACACCTTCACTGTAGCTGCTAACCATTTCTCCTGCTGTACAGTTATTTTCTTGATAACAAAACTCATCAACCGAGGAATAATTACCTTCCGGTCTGTTGCTGCCGTTGTTAAAAACTAATATGTTGCCGGCACCCGGAGCGCCTTCTTCAATCCATTGCGCGTCGTGCTGAACAAATAAAGTCTGCTCACCCGTTCCGTTATAGGCAGAAGGATTGCCTACGCGGGAAAGAATTCCCTGGCTGGCATCACCGTGATCTATAATCCAGTACTCATTAAAATTATGCACGCTGAGCAGTATTTGATCCGTCGCCGCGTTGTAGTCAACAGAGTTAATATGAGTCCAGTCGGAAGAGCCCGAGCCGTTAAAAAAGTTGAGGTTGATTTTGTCACTGTGCTCGCTGATATCGCTTACATAAGTACTACTGACACTGTTGTCGACATCTTGAACAATATGATCCCAAATACTCCAGCGCCAGATTATTTCGCCGTCAGTGCAACTGTTGCCGGCGCTGGAACGGCAGATCTCATAAACAGCATCGGCCCACAGAGTATCTGCAGATACTTGGGTTCGCCCTAAAGCCAACGCTTGTGCCGCTGTTTTTGCTTCCCATACAATGGCGAGAATATTGCCGTTAGGCAGTTGTTCAACATCATGGTGACTCAAGTAAGTGTCCGTTGCCAGCGTAGTGCTCCAAACAACATTGCTGTCCCAGTCTAAGATCTCTATCAAACCGGCGCTACCGCCAAATTGTCCGGAAAATGTCGCCGGTTTATTGCTACTGACACCCGGGCGTAATAATTCACCATTGTCCAAAAGGTAAACGGATAAACCGGGACGATAATCACTTTGCCAGCTATGCACAGTATCACCCTGCTGATCGATAAGATAAGTATCGCTCGACTGCATCGGTGAAAACAGCGTGTATTGCTCGATTACAGAACTTGCCGACTCAAAATTACGCACGCACCTGACTTTGTTATTGTCGCGTAATATATCGCCCTGCGGCCCTTTGTAATAAAAAACACCGTTAGCACCCGTCGCAGATTGAGCGCCGGGTTCGCTCGCCACGTCCACTTTGTCGTTACTTCGTTGTGCGCCTGCGCCATGTACATCTAATACGTTCCCCTGCATATAACCCAAAGCTCGGCCAAATGAAACGTAGGCGGCGTTACTGCCATCGTCGTTATTATTGACATGGGTAGTTGCACTCCAGTAATAGCCCCAATCGGTTTCGCCTGCTTCGTTTTGCAATGAACTGCTGTTAAAAATCGGATCTATTGCAGCCTGATTATGGGTATCTGGCGAAGCTGAATAATCAACAATACTTTGTAGCTCTTTGGCATTAGGCAGACGCCAGTCGTCAAAAGAAGCTGTTGTTGCCGCTTCGCATTGTGATACCGCATCATCCCAATTGCTCGATTCAGTATCATCTTTCTGCCACATTAATCCGGTGGCGTTATCGCTAACTGTCTGGTCGCTATTATCAACAAATTCATTGATACCATAGTCAGTATTACCGGTCACGCAGCGCACATAATATTCTTTAGTGTCGCTCGGATAGCCCTTGATTCGTCCATCCACATAGTTGACCCCAAACATCGTCGGGTCGCCGTTCATTGTGCTGCTTAAATACAACGTACTTGAAGCGTACTGGCCGTCGATAATACGATCATTGGCAGAATTTAAATCGCCAAATGCCCAGTCAAATACACTATCGAGAAATGCAACAAGCGTCGATGTATCAGTGCCTTGATAGCCACTGGGATCTTTGCCGCTGAATAAAATAAGTGAATATGCCTCTTTAATGCCGGGTAAACGCCAGTCATCACGGCCTGCAAAAGTCAGATTTTCACAATGGGTAACGGCTTCTGCTTGAAACAGTTTATCGTCATAATCTAATAATCCGTCATCGTTGATATCGCTGCTTTGCTGCCAGATTAGACCGGTCACATTGTCCGTTACCGTCAGGCCGTCACCGCTGAGCGTATAATTTGGCTGATTACCCGCATAATCGGCGTCGTAACCATTTCCCGTACATGTGACGGCTTGCCCTATTGATGAGTTGTAGCAACTGGTCTGGTTAGTATCGACAATGGCATAACTTCTATTGGAGTTGGCGGTTAAGCTGCTAATAGTGACTGAATCAGCCACGCTATTTTCTGTGCCGTCATTAACAACTAAGGAAATTACATAGTCACCGTCAATATCTGGTGTAAAGCCAGGAGTGGCACTTGTCGCGTTTGTTAAACTGGTAGTGCTGCTTGGCGCCGAAGTAATTGACCAGCTGTAACTAAGGGGGTCACCGTCTGCATCTGCGCTCGCACTTGCGTCAAGTGTAACCAAAGTGCTGGTTGTGACCGCCTGATCAGCGCCCGCATTGGCGATTGGCGGACTATTGCTTGGCGTCGTATCTTCTGTAACCTCGTCAGTTGTCTCGCCGCAAGCAACTATAAAGCTGCCAGTTAAGATGATAACAAAAAGAGCTCGCGCCCCTTTCAGTGTTAATTTTCCATAATTTGTAATATGCATAGCCTGCTCCTAAAGGACTTTCTAAATTTAGCTCAAAACTCAACGAATCTGCATAAGTTTTATTGTTACCATTTAAGGTAATAAAGAAATGTGCAAGAAATATGGAGGAAATGTGAATTAATAAAGGTATAAAGCGAATTCATATTGCAAACACTACAATAAACTGAACATCCGGACCTTGTATACCCATTCTACTGCAATATGCTAATTCAGAGACTAGCTCGGATGCCAGAACAAGGCGCAACATGATGACAATCGTATATCTAAGTAGATCACTATCCTGCCATATTGCTCCAGCTGACTATAGCCAACAAAACAGTTGTTTCGACTAACCTTGTTTACTGCGATTAAAGTTCGATCAATTCAATTCAAAAGTATTACTTAGTTAACAGTTATTAATCAGGAAGCTACCTTAGTATCACAATTTGTATACTCTAAAATCAGGGAGAGAAAATGATTGCCTGCATATATATTTTGGAGAATTTATGAAAGAAGTACAATTTCGCAACGTAGATAAATTATTTATTAAAATGTCTATCAATGACAAATTTTGGGTTATTTTTGGATTGTTCCTAATTACCTTAACGGCATTATCCGTCGGGCGTTATCAAAACTCTCTACAACAAATCGAAAAACAATCTATGGTATCACTCGAAAATCAGCTATCAGGGATGGTAGTTGCGATGGAGTCTGCCAATCAAATAGAACAATTAGCTTCACTTGGGGTGAAAATCTCAACTTCAGCAAAAACCTCTTCCCGTCAAAAAGATATGCTAACCGCCGTAGCCAAGACAAGCTCACAACAATATGCATCTCTATCTCAGTCTGTTTCCGGTCAGGAAAAAAACGCTAAACAGCAAGCTTTCTACTCATTGCTGCTCTCTTTTCTTTGGTTACTGCCTTTTGGATTAATCCTGTATTGGAATGCGACTTTTATCGGAGGTGCGCTGTGGGTACTTTGGAATACGACTGAAAAGATCGCCAAAGGCGATCTCACTTCTCGTTTAGGCTTCCATCCGGGACGTGATGAGTTTGGCACAATTGGTTGCGCACTCGACAATGCAATGGATACCTTGACAGAATTAGTTGTCACCGTAAAAGATAATGCTCAAACTTTACACAGCACTTCATCTTCATTTGCAGATGAAACCCGTCAAAGTGAAGAGCAGATTAATCAACAGCACACTTCACTAGATTCAGTGGCGACAGCCATGGAGGAGATGACTGCATCCTCGTTGGAAGTAACTGATATTTCACAAAAAACATCTCAACAAGTCGAACAAAATTCAGAATATATCAAACAAAGCGACAGCCGAGTACAACACGCTATTAGCGAGATCCAACAGCTTTCCACTTATATTGATCAAACGTCTGATTCAGTTACAACTTTGAAAGAGAATGCCACAAAAATTAATGACGTAATCACAACCATTAATGCCATTTCTGAACAAACCAATCTGCTCGCACTAAATGCGGCCATCGAAGCCGCACGTGCAGGTGAGATGGGCAGAGGCTTTGCTGTCGTTGCAGATGAAGTCAGAACATTAGCGAGCCGCACTCAATCCGCAACGGTTGAGATCCAATCTATGATCGAGAGCCTGCAGTCAGAAACCAATAACATTGCTGATATGACTCAAAACACAGTAAAACAAGCGCAAACAAGCCGTGAACTAATAGTGAATATTGGCAGTGATGTGAATTCGATTACTGAATCATCGCAAGCTGTGATCGATATGAGCTTTCAAATTGCGACCTCCTCTGAAGAGCAAAGTTCAGTCGCCAATAATATCTCTGCAGAGTTGAGTGATATTCGCCTAAAATCTAATACTATTAGAGAT
>JABXKR010000139.1 GCA_013619145.1 Psychromonas sp.
AGATTAGACAGACAGCAGGTGAACACTCAACAGTGATCACCTGTTTAACAGAGCTGCTGTCAGTAATTTAATCCATCGCTAATTTAATTATCATGGCCCTGCGGCGGCGGATCTGTATCAGCGCAATTCCCCATAACATCAGCAGTGCCGGAATATATAACCACTCTTTAGCCAGTGCGCCTTCGACGGGCATCTCCACCGATAATATTGTCTGATCCCAGTCAAGTCCCATAGCGGCGGCCGGACTGTCAAAAGCAACATCATCAATAATCATGCTGCCGTCATTATCTATCAGGGTCAGCCCCATATTACTTAAGCGTTGTTCACCAGATTCACCCTGTATCGGCAGGTGAACATAAAAGGTCACAGGTTCGCCGATATCACTTAAACCGCTAACTTTCATTTTCAAATCACGCGTGCTGTGTGCATGCTGCAGCTCGGAAACAAGGTTATAAGGCTCAATTTTCACGTAAGAGGGAGATATCCTTTCCATAAAATAAGCCGGGCGGAACAGCGCAAATGCAATCAGCAGCATTGCCATCACCTCCAGCCAGCTACAGTCATCAAAAAAGTATTTCTGCGTAGCCGCGGTAAAAATAAGAATAGCAACGGAGGCTATAATAAAAACGAGGCGTTACATCGGCCATAATTCCGAAATAAAAGACAAACAGATGCACCGCAATTAACGGCACAATCAGACCGTTCTGCTGCCCTACTTCAACGATAACCGAGGCTAACAGCGATGAAACAACAATATAGTTTGCTGTAGTTGGTAGTCCCATACCTAAAATAAGGCTTAAGATACCAACAAAAATCAGCATTAATAAGATATTACCGCCTGATATTATCTCAACAATATCGGCCAGAGGCGCACCAACATTGGTTAACGCAACAACACCGACAATAATACCGGCCGTTGCGGTAGCAATACCTATGCTGACCATATTTTTAGCACCGATCTCCAAACCTTCAAAGAGATCGTTAACTCCTGCTTTGAACTGCGCGGCTAAATGATTTTCACCTCGAAAGTAAGCAAACAGGGCTTTCTGGGTCAACAGAATTGCCACTAATACCGCTGTTCCCCAAAAGGCAGATGTACCGGGAGAAAGGCGCTCAATCATTAAACACCAGATTAAAACAATAACAGGTAATAAAAAGTGTAAACCTGAGTTCACCGTTTCTTTTACCGGCGGAAGATGAACGATAGGTTCGTTGGCATCTTCCAGTTCAAGTTCTGGAAACCTGGCACACCAGTAAGCAATGCCGATATATGCCAGTGCAATTAAGACAGCAACCACATAAAACGACGCATCTCCGGCAAAGGATTTAATCCAGCCTAAACCGTAATAAACGAGCAGTGATAACAGACAGAAAGAGAAAACAATCAATGCACTGTTACGTAAACGCATCAGCAGAGCAGGCGGCTGTTTCGCCCTTTCTAAACCGTGCATACCGGCTTTCATTGCTTCTAAATGAACAATATATACCAGTGCGATATAGGAAATAAGTGCCGGTATTATTGCGTGTTTAACCACTTCGAAATAGGTAATGCCGACATATTCAACCATTAAGAAAGCGGCAGCTCCCATTACCGGCGGCATGATCTGCCCGTTAACTGAAGAAGCAACTTCAACAGCACCGGCTTTTTCAGAACTAAAACCGACTTTTTTCATCATCGGAATAGTAAAGGTACCGGTTGTAACAACATTCGCAATCGATGAGCCTGAAATTAAACCGGTCAGTCCCGATGCAATAACAGCAGCTTTAGCCGGACCGCCTCGTAAGTGGCCAAGTAAAGAAAAGGCAGTTTTAATAAAATAATTACCAGCGCCGGCTTTATCTAAAAGTGCACCGAACAGGACAAACAAAAATACAAACTTGGTGGATACGCCAAGTGCAATACCAAACACCCCTTCAGTAGTGATCCACTGCTGGTTAACTATGGTGGTGATCTTATTAGCATTGTGTGCAAGCAGCTGCGGTAAATGTGGCCCCATAAAGTTAAACGATAAGAAAATCAGTGCAATGACTGCTAATGGTGCGCCGAGACTTCTTCGCGTTGCTTCTAACAGTATTAAGATACCTGCTACACCGGCAAAAATATCCATCTGATTAGGAATACCAACCCGCTGTACAATGCCGTCGTAAAAAATAAAATAATACGCGCCTAAAAATCCCCCTAACAAAGCTAAAATCCAGTCTCCGACAGGGACAATAGCTTTGTTAGAGTTTTTAAACGCAGGGTAAGATAAAAAAGCCAGAAACAGTGCAAAAGCTAAATGAATAGATCGTGCTTTTGTATCATCAAATACAACTGTCAGGTCTAACCCGAGGTCATTGATAAACTGCTGGAAAATAAAAGGCACAGGGGAGGAAAAATAAAGCTGGAATAAAGACCAGGCAATCGCAGTCACTGTGATTAATTTCTTAACTCCGCCGACTACATGACGCCCGCCGGTTTCTGTTTGTTCAACGAGCTCCTGCAGCTCATTATCATCCATTATATGTATTGTTTCGCGCATAAAAACTTCTATATTGACTGAAAAGACAAAAGGCAGTGAATCATCAACTGCCTTTGTTATTACTATACCCAAACTACATCAGGCAGATAAATTTAAGGAAGAATTACATCCAGCCGCGTTCTTTATAATATTTAACAGCACCGTCATGCAGTGGTGCAGACAATGCGTTGCTGATCATATCTTTTTCATTTAGGTGAGCAAACGCAGGGTGTAATTTTTTGAAACGTTTAAAGTTATCAAAGACTGCTTTAACAACCTGGTAAACAGTTTCATCATCTGTGTTAGTTGAGCTGACAAATGTCGCTGCTACACCAAAAGTTTTAACATCCTGATCTGTACCTTTGTACATGCCGCCGGGAATAACTGCCGGTGCATAAAAAGGAAAATCAGCAATCAGTTTATCAACTTCAGGACCGGTAACCGGAGCAATTTTAGAATCACAAGATACACTTGCTTCTTTGATGGCACCAGAGGGATGACCTGCAGTGTAGGTAATCGCATCTAAGTTGTTATCACATAATGCGGCCGACATTTCAGCGGCTTTTAGTTCTGATTTAAGGCTGAAGTCTTTCATTGCTAAATGCTTGGCAGCCATTACAACTTCCATTGTGCCGCGTGTGCCTGAACCAGGATTACCAACATTGACACGTTTATTTTTTAAATCATCAAAACTGTTAATACCGGAGTCAGCACGTACAACTAAAGTGAACGGTTCTGGGTGAACTGAGAATAACGCGCGCAGTTCTTCATTACCTTTACCTTCAAATTTGCTTGTACCGTTATAGGCATGGTACTGCCAGTCAGACTGTGCAACTCCCATATCCTGCTCGCCTGCGCCGATTGCGTTGATGTTAGCAACAGAGCCGCCTGTAGAAGGTGCATTACATTTGATATTGTGATCTTTAATGCCGCGGTTAACCAGTTTACAAATAGACTGGCCGACAACGTAATACACACCAGTTTGTCCGCCAGTACCGATTGTCACAAATTTTTGCTCTGCAGCAGTTACTATCGTGGTTGATAAAACTAATGCGCCCAATAATGAGCTTTTAAAGATCTTATTCATTACCATTCCTTTTTATAAACAAGCCGCTAAACAACGCAGATTCCTGCATTTTCAGCTGACTATAAAGTGTCCAAAACCAAAATCAATCGACCAGTATGGCGAAATTGACTGTTTTAGGCAAGTGCATTTGCTTGAAATTGCGAGCGAGACGCTTAAAAAGAGGGTTATTAATCACCCAGAAAAGTGGGTGATTAATCGTTTTTTGGTGGATGATTACTTTATTAAACCGACCTCTTTATAGTAACGAACTGCGCCGGGATGCAGTGGTGCGGTTAATGAGTCACTGACCATGCCATGTTTATTCAACTCGTTAAAAGCGGGGTGCAGTTGAATAAATTCAGCGTAATTTTCAAACACTGACTTTACCAGCTGATAAACAATATCATCCGCCAGCTCTGTTGTAGCTATAATCGTCGCGCCAACACCAAAAGTGACAGTATCGTGCTCACTACCACGGTATATTCCTCCTGGAATAACCGCTTTACGGTAATAACTTGTATTATTAATTAATGCCGAAATTTTATCACCTGACACATTAACTAACTTAGTTTGACATGCCCCAGAAGCTTCTTTAATCGAACTGTTGGGGTGACCGACCACATAAATAATTGCATCCACTTTATCATCGCACAATGCTTGTGCCTGCTCACTTGGATTTAATTCTAGAGCAGTTGCAAAATCAGTTAATTCCCAACCATAAAGATCTAAAAGCACCTGCATGGTTGCACGTTGACCTGAATGGGGACTACCAATATTAACGCGTTTTCCTTTTAAATCATCAAAAAAACTAATATTCGAATCTGCTCGAGATAGCACAGTAAAAGGTTCTGCATGGACTGAAAAAAGAGAGCGTAACGCTTTAAATTCACCTTGCTCAACATAACGGCTAGATCCTTTATAAGCGTGATACTGCCAATCAGACTGAACAACACCAAGGTCTAATTCACCAGATCGAACGCCCGCTATATTATAGATACTGCCTGGTGTACTTTTAATTTCGCAATGAAATTTATCTGTACTTCGACTTTGATTCGTCAGGTGGCATATAGCGCCTCCTGTCGGGTAATAAACTCCCGCTATGCCCCCCGTACCGATTGTTACATATTGGATTTTTGCCTGGCTAGTTGTAAAAGGCAGTAATAAAAACACAGTTAGCGTTGTACTACGCATTAACTTGCTAAACAAAAACATAAGTAGATGTTCCTTCATTATTAAATTTAACGAATTTTACGAACTAGAACTTTCGAATTACGTTTCAGGTTATACAACTCTTTTTTAGAGGAAGGTAACTCACTAATATCAGCAAACTGAAAACCTCGCTCTCTAAACCAATGGATACTTTGTGTGGTTAAAACAAAAACAGATTCTAAACCTAATTCCCTTGCTTTACGCTCAACATGTTCAACTAAATTGTCGGCACGTGCGCTGCGACGGTATTTGGGATGACTTACTAAACAAGCAAGCTCGCCCATTTTTTCATCTTTAAAGGGATAAAGCGCAGCACAACCGATAACCATGCCGTCGCGCTCAACAATTTGAAAATGTTCAATTTCATTTTCTAATAACTCTCGTGAACGCTTAACTAAAATACCTTGTTTTTCAAGTGGTTCAATCAGCTCTAATAAACCACCAATATCGTCAATGGTAGCAGTGCGAATGCGCTCATAACTCTCTTTTACAATCTGAGAGCCAACCCCGTCTCGTGTAAACAACTCTTTTAACAGTGCTCCCTCTTGATAATAACTGATCAAATGGCTTCGTTTAACCCCTGCTTTACAAGCAGAAACAGCCGCACGTAAAAATCGTAATGTGCCTGATACTTGCCCTGCTTCCTTCTCCATAAAATCAATATGCTGCTGTGCCTGCTCAGGCAAAAGCTCAGAAATCACTTTGCCCTGCTCGTCTAAAACACCGGTATTAGAGCAAAAGCCAATTAATTTATCAGCTTCTAAACCTATTGCTACTTGGGTTGCGACCTCTTCGGCAAGGAGGTTAAAAACCTCACCTGTCACGGAATAACCAAGTGGTGAAATAACCGGAATTGCCCCGGATTCAAGCTGCGTTTTTATCCCTTCAACATCAATTTTTCTGACCTTGCCAGCATGACAATAATCAATGCCATCTTTAATACCAATCGGTTGCGCTGTGACCACATTGCTAACCACAGTGCGAATACTGGCACCCTGCATAGGTGAGTTTGCAAGTCCCATTGATAAACGGGCTTGCAATTCAATTTGCACAGCACCGACAGCCTGCTTAATTAACGCTAAGCTTTTATCGTCTGTAATACGTAAATCATGATGGAATTGACTTCTATGACCATGTAAATCGAGTTGCTTTTGAATTTGAGGGCGTACGCCATGTACCAATACAAGCTTGACACCTAAACTGTTTAACAGTGCAATATCGTTGATAATATGTTGAAAATTATCTGTTTCTAATGCTTCTCCACCAACCATTAAAACAAATGTTTTATGGCGGTGTGCATTGATATAAGGTGCTGAGCTACGGAACCAATTAACTAATTGTTTTGAATCTTGTACAACTTCCATTTATTTACCTGTTTCAAAAAACACTTTGATAGCATTGTGATGACTTTTAGAGATTTTATCAATCACTCGCCATTTATCCAATCAAAATCACCACAGAACGTGGCGCAGCAAGATATTCATTGTTAAACCACTGTTTTTTATCTCCTTCTATATAAATATCTTTACCATCAGCTAACGAAGTATCAACGATGCGCAACCATTTTCCACTTGCAGATATGGGTAACTCAAAGTTAAGCGCTTCCCAAAAAGCATTAAAAATAACATAAGAGACAACGGATGAATGCGGGTGTTTACTTTCCATCGCGATCGAGTGTGAACTATCGGTCCAATCAGGCCTATTCACTTTCGTTCCATGCCAACGAATGCCAGATTGCTGAATAATTTCATGTAAAGAGTAGCGACTTGTGCTTTTAAGGTGTGGCGCATCAAAAGTGCGTTGCTCAATTAATGCCTTAATAAAACGAAACAGCTCTCTGTTCTTTTCAATTTTATTCCAGTTAAACCAAAAATCCGGGATATCCTGGCAATAGCCATTGTTATTGCCTTTTTGTGTGCGAGCTATTTCATCTCCCATTAATATCATAGGGGTACCTAATGAAAGAAGGTTGATTGTCATCATATTTTTTATCTGCTGATTACGTAACAGAAGAATTTCAGGATCATCCGTTTCACCTTCAACACCATGATTCCAGCTAAAATTATGATCGCATCCGTCTTGATTATTCTCACCATTAGCCAAATTGTGCTTTTGGTTGTAACTGACCAGATCATTAATGGTAAAACCATCATGGCAGGTAATAAAGTTAACCGATTTTTCCGGCTCAAAGTTATGCTTACCGTAAATGTCCGGACTGCCAATTAAACGAGAAGCAAATTTACTTACCATACCTTTGTCGCCTCGCACAAAGCGACGCACATCATCTCGAAAATGGCCATTCCATTCACGCCAGCGTTGCCCGGCCAAGCTACCAACCTGATATAAACCACCGGCATCCCATGCTTCGGCAATCAGCTTAACAGGAGAAAGGATTGGATCGGTATCAATACTCCATAAAGTAGGCGGACTAGGCATCGGATGGCCAGACTCATCACGAGATAAAATGGAGGCTAAATCAAAACGAAAACCATCAACATGCATTTTTTCTACCCAAAAATGTAAACTGTCAAGGATCATACGTCTCACCACGGAATGCGTAGCATTAAGGGTATTACCGCAACCACTGAAGTTCATATAATGCTGTCCGTCTGCAGATAAAATGTAATAATCACCGTTATCAAAACCACGAAATGAATAAGTAGGCCCATTTTCACCACCTTCTGCGGTATGGTTGTAAACCACATCTAAAATCACTTCAATATCAGCTGCATGTAAGGCTTTAACCATATCTCTAAATTCATTAATCGGGCCAAATTTGGATTTATCTGAACTATATTCACGGTGCGGGGAAAACAGAGATAACGGGCTATACCCCCAATAATTAACAAGTCCTGCATGATGTTCGCTGGGATCAAACTGATGAACAGGCATCAATTCAACCGCTGTAATACCCAGCTCTTTTAAATAGGGTATTTTTTCAATAATCCCAGCGTAAGTCCCGCGTTTATTTTTAGCGATGTTCGAGCTTTGATGGCGAGTAAAACCGCCTATATGCATTTCATAAATAACACTTTTAGCAAAAGAGTGACGCGGATGCGAATCCTCCTGCCAATCGTAATCGTCGATATCCACAACCACACTTTTTAAACATTTATCGACGTTTGAGCCACACCCTATAGCTGCATCACGAGAAAAGTTATCACCGCGTTCAACCAATAAACCATAAGGATCTAATAACACTTTTTCAGGGGCAAAGGCCGTTCCTTCATAAGGACGATAAGGCCCGTTTACACGAAAACCATAAAGCTGCCCCGGTTTTACATCTTCAATAAAAATATGCCAGTAAAAAGCCGTGCGATTATCATTAACTGAAAATTCAAAAGTATCGCTAGGTGCTGTTGCATCTTTGTGATCAAAAAATAACAGTTCAACGCTTTCAGCCAGACGCGCATAAATACAAAAGTTTGCACCTTTGTCGGTATAGGTCACACCTAATTTATCTGGTTTACCATTAGCTTTAGAAAACATACTACACTCCACATCACACTGAACAATAAAGCAATCAACCACACGACCACCATCGTGTTTTACACTTAACGAAAGCGATACGATTAACAAACCAATTTTTTAGGGGATTACATGAAATTAGTCTATCTGATAAGAATAGCCACTCTTTTACTATTTAGCGCCTATGCTCAAGCTAAAATTGCTCAAATTGAGCCTCAGGCATTACTTGACAATATAGCGTCTCAGAAAATATCAGTAATTTTAGATGTGCGAAGTGAACAGGAGTTTTTACAGGGACATATCCAGGGTGCGCTGAACATCCCGTATAATCAACTTATTCAACACAAAGCACTGATTGAAAAATACAAAACAGAAGATGTTGTTATTTATTGTCGCTCTGGCAGGCGCGCTCGCATTGCCTACCAGACTTTACAGGATTTAGGCTTTAATCAGTTAATGGATTTAAGAGGGCATATCAATTTATGGCAAGCGCTTAACTTTCCGTTAGTCACAGAATAATCTATTAACTAAGTGTCGTTAAGCTTACGCTTATCGACCATCACTAAATACCGGCAATGAAAGGTGCCAATAAATAGCAGATAAACGTAACGACAGAGTGCCTAAAATAGCGATGACCATGGAAAAAATAGATCCTAATTCCAAGAAACCACAGATAACATATAAGATAGCCCCTAAAATTGAAGCGGTTGCATAAATCTCTTTCTGTAAAATATATGGAATCTGACCGCTTAAGATGTCTCTGATCATCCCTCCGACGACCCCGGTAACACAGCCCATCACAATCGCAACAGGCCCGCTGAATCCAAATGAAAGGGCTTTTTGTGCGCCAATAATCGTAAAGATTGCCAACCCAAATGCATCTAAAGTGGGCAATAAATAGGCAGGAAAGCGATGAATACGGTGTAACCACAATACACTTAATAAAGCAGTTAATAAAATCACATAGATATAAGTATTATCCATAATCCAAAATACAGGGGTTGAGCCCATCATCATATCGCGCAGGGTGCCGCCTCCAATCGCAGTCACGCCGGCAAGTACGGTTATTCCAAAAGGATCCATGCGTAAGCGAGTAGCCACTAACACCCCTGATATTGCAAAGGCGATGGTACCGAGCATATCGAAAATATAGATGAAGTTTTCTAACATTTTTTCGTTGTCCGTTACAAAAAAGGATTCTTGCACCATTTTTTATTATGGTGCAAATTCTAAATAAGCAGTTTGGATATAAACCCCAAAACTAAAAGTTTAAGAATTTTACCCCCTCTTCACTAAAGGATGCAAGTTGCCCTTTAATTCATTAAGCGTCAGTAACTATATTATTTGTTAGCTTTTAAGTGTTTGATTTTCACCTGAACATCGTGCAATTAATGCGCAGAGTGCAACGGATGACTTGTGCCCAATCATTAACAAGCAAGGGGTTAAAATAAGTGTCAGCAAGGTCGCAAAAGTTAAACCGCCTGCAATAGCAGTAGCCAGTTGTGCCCACCATTGCGTTGATGGTGCGCCGAACTCAACCGTTCTTGTGAAAAAATCCAGATTCACTTTTAAGACCATTGGCATCAGTCCTAAAATCGTTGTCACAGTGGTCAGAAGTACGGGACGAATACGTTGTGCACCGGTTCTTAATATCGCATCATGAGTATTGATGCCTTGCCCTTTTAAAACATTATAAGTATCAATTAAAACGATATTATTATTAACCACGATCCCCGCCAGGGCGATAACACCAATACCGGACATTACAATACCAAAGGCACTTTGGCTAAAGAATAAACCGACAAACACCCCTGCTGTGGAAAAAACAACCGCGCTCAAAATCAAAAAAGCTTGATAAAAAGAGTTAAACTGCAATACCAAAATCAATGCCATAATAGCTAATGCCACCATAAAGGCATTTTTTAAGAAACTTTCAGCTTCTTGCTGATCTTCATTTTGACCGCGCAGTTTTAGACTGACGCGCGGATCCAGTCCTAAGGTAGGAAGCTCTTTTTCAAGCTCTGGCAAAATCAAACTTAAGTTATAACCAGGGGCCATATCAGCACTAACTGTCATCACAATACGGCCGTCCACTTTTTTAATAGAGGATTGCTTGGGTGATGGTAATAGTGTAACAAAATGACTGATTGGCACTTGCCCTGCTGCCGTTTGTAAACGAAGCTCTGCAAGTTTACTTAAACTGCGTTCATTTTCAGGATAACGAACACGAATATCTAACTCATCATCAACATCATCGGGCCGGTAAGTGCCTAACATCAAACCATTAGTCAGAAATTGTACACTGCTGCCTAATAAGGTCGCATCAGCACCATAACGCGCCGCATCGGCACGGTTTATTTTAAACTTCCATTCAATACCCGGTTTTGCGCCATCATCTTCAATATTTATAAAATAGCTTTTTTCCATCAAGGTTTGATGTAATTTATCTGCCGCTACTTGCAGCAACTGCGGGAATCGTGAACTAATTTCGATTTGCAGATCTTTTCCCGTTGGCGGACCTGCCTGATCTTTTTTCAGCTCAATTTCAACACCGGGCAGATCTTCAGTGCGTTGCTTAATATCTGCAATAATTTCATTAGCGCTGCGCCGATCTTGCCAGTCACTTAAATTAATGCGCATATTACCGACTAAATCCCCTGTTGCATCACCGGTTTTGACATATAGCGTATCAATTTCATCACTGAGCGGTAATATTTTCTGCTCAATGGTTGACATAATATCGTCTTGTTCATAGATAGAAAAATCGCCATATGAACGCACTTTAACACTAATTCCGGGAGGCTCTACATCAGGAAAAAATTCAACGCCGAGATTAGATTTTACAAATAAAGCCACACCCGAAATAGCAATAACCGAAGCCAGTAATAAGACTAACCATGGGCTTTTAATCGCTTTGTACAATATTTTTACATAAACGCCTGTAAACCCCGTAAGGGTTAAGAGATCCCCTTGATCTGCGATAATTGCATTTTTTTGCTCTTTTTCAGAAAGTACACGCGGTTTACCAAATACACTGCCTAATACGGGAATAAAAATCAGTGCCATTAACAATGACGCAGTTAATGTTGCAATTAAGGTCAGCGGCAAATATTTCATAAACTCGCCCGTAATACCCGGCCAAAACAGTAGTGGTGCGAAGGCGGCTAGGGTTGTTGAAGTTGAGGCGATAATCGGCCATGCCATACGTTTAGCCGCATCCAGGTAAGCTTTATGACGCTTTACACCCGCGCTCATTTCTCGATCTGCAAACTCAGTAACAACAATTGCGCCGTCAACAAGCATGCCCACTGCCATAATCAGTGCGAATAAAACCACAATATTAACTGTAATCCCTGACATCCAAAGCACCAAAATACCCGTTAAAAAAGAGCCCGGAATAGCAATACCGACTAAAATAGCACTGCGCATTCCGAGTACTGCAATAATCACAATAACCACTAATAACACCGCGCTCAACACATTATTTTGCAGATCATTAAGCATGGTTTTAACATCTTTTGAACTGTCGCCAGCATAACTAACTTGAATATTATTTGGCCAAAACTGACGATTTTCATCAACTAGGGCTTTCACTTTATCCACCGTATAAATAATGTTTTCCCCCGGACGTTTTACCACTTCCAGGGAGATGGTCGGTAAACCGTTAACCCGAACAAAACTAGATGGATCTTTAAAAGTTCGACGAATTTGTGCGACATCAGCAAAGGTGATCACTTTATCTCCCGACACTTTTATCGGCATCGACAGCACATCTTTAATGGTTGAAAAAACGGCGGGCACTTTAATCGGAAAACGCCCTTTTCCCGTATCCATCACACCAGCCGCAACCAATCGATTATTACGTGAAATTAGGTTGTAAATATCGCTCATATCCAGCTGATAACTTTCCATCAGCAAAGTATCAACCAATATTTCCACCATATCTTCACGATCGCCACCAATATTAACTTCAAGAATTTCAGCAAAACCTTCTAACTTATCCTGCATCTCTCTAGCCAGTGTAATCATCGCCCGCTCTGGCGCGCTGCCCGATAATAAAATAGTAAGGGCAGGATTCTCTGTGGCGAGAGTCACCTGCTTTACAATCGGATCATCACTTTCCTGCGGCAGTTTCCCCTTTGCCTGATCCACTTTTTCATGCACATCAGTCAATGCGTCTTTAATATCGATATCAATATAAAACTCCATCACAACTGAAGCATGACCAGAGCTAGCGGTTGATTTCATCTCTTTAATGCCCTCAATGCCACGTAACTCTTGTTCAAGCGGGCGCAACAATAAGCGTTCTGCATCTTCAGGGGAGATCCCTTCGTGGCCAACAGAAACATAGATAAAGGGAATGGGAATATCGGGATCAGACTCTTTTGGAACATTGATATAGGCGGAAAGTCCAGCGATCAATAAAAAAGCTAACAGCATTAACAGCGCACGTTTGCGTGATAACGAACCTTCAATAATCGTTTTCATGATTATTTCTCCACCGCAATGGCTTCTACGCGGTCGCCGGGTTTAACAAAGCCCTGTCCTAAAGTAATAATATCAACTGAACCTTCAAAGCCTGATAACCAGGCACCATCATTATCGGCTTCAACAAGATTAATACCTTTAAAGACAACAATTCCATCTTTCACCAACTTAATGCCTAAGTTGCCCTGCTCGTCCATTGCCAGAGCTGAAGGTGATACATAAATTGCCTCAACAGGGTAGAGAGGAATTGATAATTTAGCGCTAATGCCGGAAAAGATTTTAAAATCAGGATTAGGAAATTCTGCTTCAATGCGGAAAGTACTGCTTTTAGGATCAGCGAAGGACGCAATATAGCTAATTTTCCCTGAAATTTTCTCTCCGGAAAGTAAAGTCGCTGAAATATTCTGCCCCAGTTTTAACTGATTAATATAATGCTCAGTCGCATCCCCACGAATAACGATAGGATCGATATTTTCTAAACTAAAAATTGCATCCCCCACTTGCAGATAATCACCCTGTTCTGCAAATTGCTCCTGCAAAATCCCCGAGAAAGGTGCCACTATATTCGTACGCTCTAATTGTAATTGCAGCTGTTTAACACCAGTTTTAGCCGCTAACAGTAAACTGTTAACTTCTGCTAAACGAACCCGGCCTTGCAGCCCTTTATCATTTAATGATTTAACCGCTTTATAATTTAACAGACGCTCTGCAAGTAACCCCTCAGTTTGCGCTAGGCGTTGCGGCAATTCATTTTTTTCAATATTTGCCAAGCCTGCATTACGCTTTACATAGCGCCCTTTTTTAGTAGATACACCGACTATTTCCCCCGCAATTTCAGCGCGGATAACGGCGCGACTGTTAGCTTCACTTCTTCCATATAAAGTTAAAAACTTAGTCATTTTTTGAGGTTTAAAATGTGTCGTTTGTACCTTTGGTAAGTTTTCTTGATTAGCTGCAGTTTGTGCTTCGCTTAACAGGCTCTCGGCTGGGCTTAATAACATCCAAAACAACAGTAGCCCTGTAATCAACAACGCAATCCAATAAGGTCGTAAAGCAAAATAATGGAATAAACGCACAAACATAAGCAAACCTCAACAAATAATAAAAATTAACATTGTAATGGTATAGCAATAAAAGAGGGATGCGAGCGAGAACTGTCGGTTTTGTAGGGGGAACTATCTTTTTTCAGCAAAGAAGAGCTGTGAAGTTTTAATTTGGGAGATTAAAAAACTTCACAGTTCAAGCGAAAGAAATTTACACTGAGAATGACGAACCACAACCACAGGTTGCCGTTGCATTTGGATTGTTAACTAAAAAACGCGAACCTTCTAAACCGTCAATATAATCGACAGTGCCACCAACCAGGTATTGCAAACTCATCGAGTCAACCACTAAGGTCACGCCATTGTTTTCAATTAATGTATCACCTTCATTCACTTTTTCATCAAAAGTAAAACCGTATTGGAACCCTGAACAGCCACCACCAGTCACATAAACTCGTAATTTTAATGCTGGATTTTTTTCCTCAGCAATAAGAACTTTTACTTTATTTGCCGCACTATCACTAAAATAAATTGGCAATGCCATTTCGACTTCGGATGTCATGGTAACCTCTAAAAATGTAAGCTGATTGATAGAAAGCGTATTCAATTAATACAATTTCTATCTTTATTATCCAATACCCGACCAATTAGTTCAAGTATTATAAAATTTGAATAATGCATCATTATATCCAAACCACTTGAAAATGTATAATTGAGCAAGTCGAGAGGCAAAAACTGAAGTTCTGCTCTTTCTATGGATTAACCAGACCAGTTAAATTCCCTATACTTAAATCGGGTAAACTTCCCAGATCAAACTCTGTTGAGTTGCCTTCATCTTTTTCGATAAGCGCTTGCCAGTCATAACGTTGCTCTACCTGCTGCGCTTTATACCAACGATTTCCCGTTACATTTACCTGTAAAATAACTTCATCAACCGTCATTTCAGGCGCTAATCTAAAAACCCCATTAATTGTCTGAAAATATTTGAATTTAAAAGTCGATGTAACCGTTTCACTGAGCTCACTTAAAGAGATATTTTTCAAATGTTCATTCTCAAAAACAGAGAAAGTCAGCTCAAACTGCCCGGTTAAAAAGCGGCGCCCTTTTTGGGCCTGCATTAATACCAACTCATAATTCCATTGATCTGTTTCAACATTTTTCACTACAGTGAATGAATATATTTTCACACCAGAAGATTCCATCTCAGGTGCGACAACTCGCTCATAAAAATACAACTTATTTGCTGACAAATTTAATTGTTCATTAATTTTTTTATTCTCTTGAGTTAATCGGTTAATGGTCTGGTTATCTGTCAGTAATCGGGCTTCTATACGTGCAACCTGTTTAGACAGTTCAACTTTCTCAGCGCTGATGGTCTGCAAATCTGTTTCCATTAACGCCAGTGAATCACGCAAAATATCCTGTTTAAATTTACCCAGTAAAAAACCCAGCAATAAACAGATCATCGAAACAACAATCCATTTGATGAAACTTTTTTTTAAACGTCTCATTGAACATCCTTAATATATGAGAAAATCATTTATCTTTACCTAATACTCGGAACATCGCTTTACGCGTTTTCTCCTGGCGTTTGCGGCGCATTGACAGTTTCATTGTGCGCTCTAGTAATTGCGTATAAATTGGACGGCCACCAAGCGATTGTGCAACCATTGTTGCGCCTAAACAGGTCACGATTAATGGTAAAATCATTTCATAATTGCTGGTCATCTCAATCACCAATAGTATCCCGGTAATTGGCGCGCGTACAGTGGCAGCAAACAATCCGCCCATACCTGCAATCGCAAACGTGCCTGCTTCCGTGACAATATCAGGAAACATCGCATGAGCAGCTAAACCAAATAACATACCGAATAACGTGCCCAGCGCTAAGGTTGGCGCAAACACACCGCCCGGCGCACCTGAGCCAAAACTAAGCAGTGTGGTTAAGACGCGAAACAGGAAAATAATCATCAGGCCACCCGCAAGGTAATGGCCTCCTTCAACCTCAGGGATAAGTTCAATACCACTAAATGCAAGTTGTGGCTCTAAAACAGATAACGCACCAAAACCAGCACCTAAAAACAAACCAATAGCAACAAAACGCCAACGCTGATTTTGATGAATAAACAGGTACATATCTAATGTAGAAAGCACCATTTTATTAAACAAAATACCAATCACACCAAAACAGAAACCTAATAGCAGATATAACCACAGCGACATCAGAGCCGGGTGTGAATATTGAGTGACACGCACGACCGCCTCTTGATCGGAAATTAAACGCATCACGATTGTAGCCATTACCGCACTCATAAACACACTTTTGGTAGAGGTTAAACTGTAGTTAAATTGAGAACGCATCTCTTCGATAACAAACATAATTCCGGCCAGTGGCGCATTAAAAGCAGCGGCCAGACCACCCGCAGCACCTGCTGCTAACAAAGCTTGGCTATCGACTTTATCTACTTTAAAAAGATCGGAGATCATACGTCCGACATTTGCACCTAACTGCACAGAAGGCCCTTCTCGCCCTAGTGCCATACCGCTACCAAGGGCCAGTAAACCACCAAAAAATTTAACCGGGAGAACACGTTTCCAGCGAACAGGGCGCATACCTTCCATCGCCCCTTCAATTTCAGGAATACCACTTCCCCCCGCCTCCGGGGCAAATCTATGGGTAAGATAAAAGGCTAAACCTGCCATCATTGATGAGATTGGAATTGCCACTAGCCACAATGGTGTTTCTGAATCGCTATAGGCTGCAATTAATTGCAGGCGCATTTCACTAATCCAGATAATACCGTAATCAAATAATGCTGACATTACCCCCGCTAAGGTACCAATAAACACCGATAACCAAATGAGTAATGCGCTGCTTTTACGGGTAAAAAAACGCTCAATAAAACGTTTGAAATAATTCAGAAGAAATAAAGGGATACTTATTTTCATGCAAATTTAAACAACTTTTAAAAAGGTAGAATGGAGTAAACAATAAAAGAACGTAATTATATAAAACAAACAACTCAAAATAACATGATGCAGTGCAAAAAAGTATTGATAATATGAATAAATATAGCAATTATTATCAAGTAGCAGAATCTGCTATATTGCATATACTGCCAAACCACTTGAAGATACATCTTCAGGTAGCTTAGATATATTTTCCAAACTGTTAATTAATAGGACTTTCATGAGCAAATCTAACCAGCTTTTCGAGCGAGCACAATCAATCATCCCAGGAGGTGTAAACTCCCCCGTTCGTGCATTTAATGGCGTTGGTGGTGATCCACTGTTTATTGAAAAAGCACAAGATGCTTATATTTATGATGTCGATAATAACAGATATATCGATTATGTGGGTTCTTGGGGGCCGATGATTTTAGGGCATAACCACCCAGATATTAAAGCGGCGGTTTTAGCTGCCGCTGAAAATGGTTTAAGTTTTGGCGCCCCGACCCAAATAGAAATAACCATGGCAGAAAAGGTACGCAGCTTAGTACCCTCAATGGAACAACTGCGCATGGTAAGCTCAGGTACAGAAGCAACCATGAGTGCCATCCGTTTAGCACGTGGTTTTACCGGGCGCGATAAAATCCTCAAATTTGAAGGCTGTTACCACGGCCATGCAGACTCATTACTGGTTAAAGCAGGCTCAGGCGCATTAACCTTAGGTCAACCAAGCTCACCTGGCATCCCGGCTGATTTTGCAAAACATACACTAACAGCAAGCTATAACGATCTTGAGTCGGTACAGCAACTGTTTACTGAATACCAAGGACAAATTGCCTGTATTATTGTTGAGCCTGTAGCCGGCAATATGAACTGTATCCCGCCACAACCAGGCTTTTTGCAAGGTTTACGTCAGATTTGTGATAATAATGATGCGTTACTTATTTTAGATGAAGTGATGACAGGTTTCCGAGTGGCACTGGGTGGCGCACAGGCTTACTATGATATTAAACCCGATTTAACCACCTTAGGAAAAGTGATCGGTGGCGGCATGCCTGTTGGCGCATTTGGCGGCTGTAAAAAAGTGATGCAGCATATCGCACCAACTGGCCCTGTTTATCAAGCGGGCACACTGTCAGGTAATCCAATTGCAATGCATGCAGGCCTCGCCGCATTAACTGCACTCGATACTCCTGAATATGCAAAACTGGCAGAAAAAACTAAAACGTTAGCACTTGGATTACAAAAAGTAGCGAAAGAGGAAAATGTACCATTAGCCGTTAACTATGTCGGTGGTATGTTTGGTTTCTTCTTTACAGAGGAAAAACAGATAAGCAACTTTGCACAGGTTTGTGCTTGTGATGTAGAGAAATTCAAGAAATTCTTCCACTTAATGCTCGAACAGGGAATCTATCTTGCTCCTTCAGCATTTGAAGCTGGATTTTTATCATTAGCACATAGCGATCAAGATATTGAAGATACCTTAATCGCCGCTAAAAAAGCATTTTCTCAGTTATAATTTAGACACAAATAAGTTAAAAAATGCGCGATGATGACAGCGTGCATTTTTTCTCCGCTTTTTCTTCACAAATCACCGCTAAACATGCCCTCACAATTTTTCGTCACTCCTTAATTACGCTATACTACGCCCTTTTCTACTATCAGATAAACAGGGTTGTAAAACATGAGTGAAGTATTAGATTTAAGCTTAGAAGGTATCGAAAAGCTCCCTCTTGCTAAATTTACCGAAGATGCCTATCTCAACTACGCCATGTACGTGATTATGGATCGTGCTCTACCTCATATCGGAGATGGTTTAAAACCCGTGCAACGCCGTATCGTTTATGCGATGTCTGAGCTCGGTTTATCCGCACTTTCCAAGCATAAAAAATCTGCCCGCACCGTCGGTGATGTATTAGGTAAATATCACCCGCATGGTGATAGTGCCTGTTACGAAGCGATGGTATTAATGGCACAACCTTTCTCATACCGCTATCCTCTGATTGATGGTCAAGGCAACTGGGGTGCCCCCGACGATCCTAAATCATTCGCCGCGATGCGTTATACCGAATCTCGTTTATCTGCTTTTTCAGAAGTATTACTTACGGAAATATCTCAAGGCACCACAGACTGGAAGCCCAATTTTGACGGCACCATGAAAGAGCCGGTTTTATTACCCGCACGTTTACCGCATATTTTATTAAATGGTATTACCGGTATTGCGGTCGGGATGGCAACCGATATTCCGCCCCATAATGCCCGCGAAGTTGCCGATGCGTGTATTCATCTGCTTGACAATCCCAAAGCCAATCTCGATGATTTAATGGGCTTTATACAAGGACCGGATTACCCGACAGAAGCTGAAATCATCACACCTAATCGTGATATTAAAAAGATCTATCAAAGCGGAAGAGGCAGTTTTAAAAGCCGTGCTGTTTATCAAGTTGATAACGGAGAAATAGTGATTACCGCCCTGCCTCATCGAGTTTCCGGCGGAAAAATTCTCAAAGAGATTGCCAAACAGATGCAGGATAAAAAACTGCCGATGGTCGCGGATCTACGTGATGAATCAGATCATGAAAATCCGACTCGTTTAGTTATTATTCCACGCTCTAATCGCATTGATATTGAAGCACTAATGAATCATCTTTTTGCTTCAACCGATCTTGAAGTTAACCATAAAGTTAACCTTAATATGCTTGGGCTCAACCAGCGCCCGCAGGTAAAAGGTTTAGTCACAATTTTAAATGAATGGTTAATATATCGTGTTAGCACAGTTCGCCGTCGCTTACAGTTCCGCCTCGATAAAATTTTAGCCCGCTTGCATATTTTAGAAGGCTTATTAGCGGCTTATCTGAATATCGATGAAGTGATTGAAATAATCCGTACCTATGATGACGCGAAAGCAGAATTAATATCACGCTTTAATCTTTCAGAAATACAAGCGCACGCTATTCTGGAAATTAAACTGCGCCAGCTTGCCAAATTAGAAGAGATTCAAATTCGTGGCGAAATGGCAGAGTTAACTGCCGAGCAGAAAAAGCTTGAGCTTTTATTAGGCTCTGATCGCCGTTTAAAAACACTGGTAAAGAAAGAGCTTAAAGCAGACGCTGAAAAATATGGCGATGATAGACGCTCACCTCTGGTCGAACGCATAGAAGCAAAAGCGTTAACAGAAAAAGAGTTAACGCCAAGTGAAGCCGTTACCGTTGTATTATCAAGCCAGGGCTGGGTACGCTCCGCAAAAGGACATGATATCGACGCACATGCATTAAGTTACAAAGCCGGAGATGAATTCCTAACCAGCACGCAAGGCAGAAGTAATCAAAGCTGTATATTTATTGATAGTACAGGCCGCGCTTATTCATTAGATGCACATTCATTACCATCTGCCCGCTCTCAAGGTGAACCGCTAACAGGCCGGTTTAATCAAAACAGTAACGTGCCTTTTGTTTGTGCATTGATTGGAGATGAGCCAGATCGTTACATAATCAGCAGCGATCATGGTTACGGATTTATCGCCAAATTCAGTGATATTAATAGCCGCAATAAAAATGGTAAGGCACTGATTAATCTAACAGAAAATGCACTGTTAATGGCGCCGCAAAAACTCAGTGCTGATGAAGACGATCTATGTTTAACCATCAGTAACGAAGGACGCATGTTAATATTCCCTGTTGATAGTTTGCCGAATTTAAGTAAAGGCAAAGGCAACAAAATGATTAACATCAGCACAGCAAAAGCGACGAAGCGCGAAGAGTTTGTTACTATGCTGCAAATTATCCCTCTATCAAGCTCTGTAACCCTGCATGCAGGTAAACGCAAACTGACCTTAAAAGCCAGTGATTTGGCACATTACCAAGGTGAACGAGGACGTCGTGGTCATAAACTGCCGCGCGGATTACAGCGTGTTGATAAAATTGAAGTTATATCTGAGAAAGAGAATTAAAAAATCATGTTATATATTATTCGTTTAATATTAATTAGTTTAAGTGTGTTACTGATGAGTGTGTATGCTATTTTTTACTGCCTATTCAGTCCGCGAAATCCTAAAAACACTTACCATTTTGCCATGCTGTTTAGCAAAATGTCCCGATTAGTGGGTTTAAAAGTAACAGTACGCATTCCTGAAAGCGCGAAAAACAACGGTTCGGTTGTCTATATCGCTAATCACCAAAATAACTGCGACATGCTGACAACAACGGCTGCAGTGCAACCTGGCTCGGTAACAATCGGTAAAAAAAGCCTGGTATGGATCCCCTTTTTCGGCATCATTTACTGGTTAACGGGCAATATTTTGATCGACCGAGATAATAAAAGTAAATCAAAAAACACCATTACTGATGTTGTTGAGCAGATGCGCGCTAAAGATCTGGCTGTATGGATCTTTCCAGAAGGTACCCGCAGCCGTGGCCGCGGTTTAATGCCGTTTAAAATGGGCGCGTTTCATACCGCATTACAAGCGGGTGTTAATGTCGTCCCTACCGTTGTTTCCAATACCCACCAGCAGGTTAAACTAAACCGCTGGGATAACGGAGAAGTGATTGTTGAGATGCTTGAGCCCATTGATATAACACAGTATAAAAAACGTGAAATACGCCGTTTAATGAATGACTCTCACGCCATTATGTTAGAGAAGTACGAGCAACTAAATAAAGAAGTAAGACGTCCGGATAATAATCGAAATTGTTGTGGTTAATAGGAATTTATAATGGAAAAAATATTAGATTTAAAAGAGTTACTAGAAGAGTTTCACGAAGAAACAGAGGAAATTGTCGAAGCTATTCTTGAAGATGGCAGTAATCCGGATGCGGTCTATATGATTGAGCATCACCTTTCATGCACTGATTTTGATGTGTTAGAAAAAGCGGCTGTTGCTTGTTTTAAAAAAGGTTATGAAGTCACCGATCCTGAAGAACTCGAACTGGAAGATGGCTCAATTATTTTAAGTTTTGATGTGGTTATCGAAATGAACTTAGATGAAGAAGCGATAATGGAAGATGTCGAAAAACTGCTTATTCTTGCGCAGTCTTTCGATATTGATTATGACGGCTGGGGAACCTACCCGGAAGAGTAACTACTTACCCAGTTTAAACTATAAGCCGCAAAGGGTTCACTTTTTGCGGCTTATAATCTCATATTATGCTGTTTCTTGTTTACTAAGCTCTTGTTCTTTTTCAATAAGCGAATTTTTCAACACCATCGCTTCGATCTCTAAACCAAATAAGTTTTCATCCCAGTTTAGCCCCGCAAAAACCTGTTGTTTCTGCATTCCATCCAACCAGGATTCTAAAAAGACAGGAAGCGAAATCGCTTCAACTTTATAATCGGCCCATTCTTCGTTTTGTAGTTTTTCAGCTAAAGCCGGCTCTGACCAAAAGAGGTAAACCGCTTGGGCATCTTTATTGTCATGTGCGTGGCAGTTTGCCCACCCTTGTTTTTCATCAAATAAACCAAACAATTCATCCTGCTTGGTTACTTGTTCAACAAACATTTCGGCATTTTTTAAATATTGCTCTTTCATTGTATTTCTCAGTCTTCTTTTTCAATCGTTGCTTGGTCTAATTTTTTTTCAAGCTCAACAAACTTTGCTTCCATTTCCGCTAGCTTTTCACGCGTACGTAATAACACATGCGTCTGCACATCAAACTCTTCACGGCTAACCATATCAAGTTTACCCAATTGTGCTTGTAATACCTGTTTGATTTTGCGATCGACTTCTTCACCGAAGCTTTTTACGCCGGCAGGCATAGCATCACTAACTTGTTTGGCGATCTCTTCTAATTTTTGCGGGTTAAACATGATTGGCCTCCTTAAATATGAAGGGCTATTGTAAACCTGCCCTTGGTTAATTTCTATGCTTAAAATTTGTGTTTTATTGTTTATTTAAACGCATACTGAAAATAAAACCTGTTAATCAGGTCATATACCCATGTTACTTCAAGATGCAAAATCAGCAAGCCAAATTGTACTTAGATGCTAGGCATAAAATTGAAGTATAGTTTTTCTACATTGAGATTTTATAACAACGCAGATGAGTGCCATTTAGCTTGCCCTGCGGGGGCTCTGCTCGAAAACCAGTATTGCGTTACAGCATTCGATAACGGAGCAGCCATTACCCTCATGCTGTGCCTTATTCTGGTCTCCGAGCTGAGTCCTGATAAAGCACCTTGAGGTATCATGGGTATACATTAAAAATACAGATTCCTGCACCTTTAAATGGTTTGAGTATATAATATTAGCGATTTTATTAACTACACGGTATTTACAGTGACAGAACTAAACCTTGAACAGATTCAGAAACAACTAACCGATTTAAATTTTAATGCCCATAATATTCGCATTGTGACAGTCAATGCGATGGAAAGTAACGCATTAGAAAGTTGTACCCGCAAAGAGGGTGAAAGCTTTTACAATAGTTATATGAATGTAATATTCCGTCACGGAGAAAGATACGTGCTTGGTTACCGTTGCGAAGATCCCCTGGTAGACCATGCCATTATCAAAAAAGGGGATCTGTATTTTGACCCTACCTTACAGGCGAATGGCGATTTTACAGCTTATCAATTTGCAGTGTTAAGCGAATTTAAAATTTTCGATATGATGAAACATGCAAAATCAAATAAAGACTTTCCACCCGATGTGGATTTTCTGCTAACGAAGAAAAAGCATTTTAAAAATATTATTAATATCGACAAATAATATTAGCGGCTAATGTTGGGAGCAATAACCTGCTCTTGATATTCCATCGCCCCTGACTCGCCGTTAAATAATGATTTATAACAGTGAGGGCGAATAACTAATAAAGGCGCTAAAAAGCGCCTTATAATCATCACTTAAGTGAACTTCTTTATTGGTTTGAATCTTACAGTGAAGCTTGTTTTTTGGCTTGCGGTAACTCATCGGCAGAAAGAGTGCCACTACCGTCAGTATCAAGTTGCTCGAAATTTTCTAATAAACCTCCGCGCACTTCATCTTTTGTTAATACACCATCAGCGTTTGTATCAATTTCTTCGAAACCTGGTCGTTTATGGTGTTTGCCTGACTGACCATTTTTAGGTAGCGGCAATTCACCGGTTGAAAGAGTGCCACTACCGTCAGTATCAAGTTGATCGAAATTTTCTAATAAACGTCCGCGCACTTCATCTTTTGTTAATACGCCATCAGCGTTTTTATCAATTTCTTCGAAACCTGGTCGTTTATGGTGTTTGCCTGACTGACCATTTTTAGGTAGCGGCAATTCGCCGGCAGAAAGAGTACCACTGCCATCAGTATCAAGCTGATCGAAATTTTCTAATAAACGCCCGCACACTTCATCTTTTGATAATACAGCGTCGCCATTTTTATCCATCTCCTGCAAAGTCATAGGTTTAAAATTTTCCACGTTAGCAAAAGTATAACTAACACAGCCCATTAATAGTGCTGCTGTGATAAGTAACTGTTTTTTCATAATGACCTCATTTAGCTTATGTAAAGGTTTATTCGTTTTATTAACAAGCGAATAGATTGAAGCTAATTGTTCTAATCAGTCAATGTTGGCAGAGGTCTGCCAGCATTGATGATTTATCACTTAGCTCGGATAAATAAACTATAAAGATAAAATAAGCAGGAATTATGGAGAAACTAAGGAGATTTATATCTCTAATTTATAACCGACACCATATATCGATTTAATACATTCACTATCAGCTGATACCGCTTGCAGTTTACGGCGAATATTTTTGATGTGGCTATCAATGGTACGGTCTGTCACCACACGGCTATCTTGGTAGATGTGTGTCATTAACTGTTCGCGACTAAAGACTTGTTCGGGATGCTTGTTAAAAAAGGAAAGCAGACGAAATTCGGCTGGAGTTAACACAACAGCTTGCTCATTAAGCGAAACCGTCATTTTTTTATCGTCGATACAAAGTGCTCTATTAATATCGATCATCTTATTTTCTTCACTTGCTCGACGTAATATATTTTTAACACGCACCACCACCTCTCTTGGACTGTAGGGTTTACAGATATAGTCATCAGCTCCCAGCTCCAGCCCTACTAAGCGATCTATCTCATCGATTCTGGCTGTCGCCATCACCACAGGAACCTGACTGAAAGTGCGAAGTTCACGATAAATATCGAGTCCGTTTCGTTGTGGCAGCATTAAATCAAGAATCAGTAAATCAGGCTGATGTAACTTAACCCAATCTATCACTTCTAAGCCATTATCGATAATATGGGTTTGAAATCCAGACTGAGAAAAATATTCGCATAAAACAGTGGCCAGCGAAGGTTCATCTTCAACAACAAGAATAGTTTTTTCTTGATAATTCATCGTTTAAATATCCTTAATCGGTAACGAAACTTTAATTTGCAGCCCACCTAAAGGGGAGTGGTTTGCAACGATCTCTCCGCCATGGGTGTTTACAATATTTTGGCAAATAGATAAACCGAGTCCGGAACCACCATTAGCTCTGCTACGCGACTTATCAACCCGATATAATCGCTTAAACAGTTTGTTTAATGATTCATTTGGCACGGCTGGGGCACTATCTTCAATAATCAGTTCAATATTTTTTTTGTTTTGTAGCAAGGAGATCTGCAGCAAACCACCGGCATCGGTATAACGATAACTGTTTTCAAAAATATTTGAAATTAGCTGTGTTAATGACTTTTGATCGGCCTTTAATATAGCAGCAGGACAGCTTTCATAAAGCCGTTTTAACTGAATGTTTTTTTCTGCTAAACGAACTTCATTTTGGTTAGCTACCGTCTCTAACAATTGTGTCAAGTCGACAAGTTGCGATTTTTCAATATTCACCCCAGAGTCCGAAAGTGATAACTGGTAGAGATCATCAACCAGGCGACTGAGGTTCATCACCTGATTATGTAGCGATTTAATGTATTTAGGCTCAGGGTTACGTATGCCATCTTCAATCGCTTCAATTTCACTGAGTAAGACAGCAATCGGGGTGCGCAACTCATGCGATATATCCGCTAACCATTGCTCTCTTGATTTTTTTTGCAGTTTAAGTGTATTGGTTAAACTATTAAAAGTTTGCGACAACTCAGCTAACTCATCATTCCCCTGTACAGGGATTTGCTGTTGAAAGTCGCCACTTTGCAACGCTTTTGCACCTGAATGCAGATTTTTCAGAGGTTTCAGAAAATGTCGAACCAGTAAGCCCGCAACAACAAACGAAAACAGGGCGACCCAGGCAGCAATTAAGTAAAAATTATTTAACTGCTGTTTAAAAAAGCTTTCTGCAAGTGGGCTGGTAATCGTTTCTCTTTGCATAATAGAGATCCAGCCAACGGTTTTATTATTGACCGAAATCGGCACTTTAATAAATTGCGGATCTTTATTTTTATGTTTGCGCTTTTTAGGATGATCGAGAACAGGCTCACCATTTTCATTTAGCAGATGAATTCTTTCATGCAATAAAATCAATCCTTTAGGCGGAAAGTGAGCGGCTCGAGGTCGTTTGTCTATTGCGGGTCGAGCTATGATTTGCTGGAGCAGATCCCCCCATAAATAAGGTCGTTCTTTAATCATCTTCCAGCCATCTTGAGTCGAATAGTACTCACTAACTTGCAGCGCAATCACTTCAAGTCTTTCTACCTCTTGTTGGTTAAGGTAAGTTTGTAATCCGCTTTGAAAACTATTGTTAATCAGCAGCGCCATGCCAACCATCATTATCATGCTGGTTAGTAATAAAGAAACAAACAATTTATGAAAAATGGTTAAGCGCATTTTAATTACCTTGCAATAACGGATTTAAATTTTTTTAAATATTGCGATACCCAATTGATGCCAGCAACAATTATTTACAGCTGCAGATATCAATATGAAATAAATATTAAGGGCAGCTTTAATTAAAAGTAGATCTCTTAAACCTGAAGCTATTGATTGT
>JABXKR010000107.1 GCA_013619145.1 Psychromonas sp.
GCTCTCAATCAGTACATTTATCAGGATAATTTTCATTTTTTTGTATAGGGCCCTTTAAACTCTTCTTTAAATACTGAATAGCACGCATTACCTGCTTGCTGAACCTTTACCAGCCCTTCATATCAGCATAGCCTTTTTCAATAATACCAATCGCATTAATTTTGTAATCTAATACCATTCCGCAAAACTAATTGATCTGTTTTTATATTGGGAAGTGCAGTTTTAACCGCGCAATATCATAGGCGCGACTGAAGAACCAGGGTTCGCAGAGCTTACCCGCTCATAAACCTGAACTGGCGTTCAATTCGCCAAACTTCCATGAATAGATCATAATATTAAGCTGATTGGTATGATTTCATTCTGCTTTCGGGAATTGACTCGATTGACAAGTTAATTAATGAGATTGGTATAATATTAGCTGCACTGCTTTAATCGCCAAAAAACAGCAAAAAAAAACCTCTTTGCAAATGGTTATGCAAAGAGGTTAAAAGTAAAACAAAACTAAGGAAAAACTAAGGAAAAACTATGAAATTTAACTAGTTCATAGCATTAGTCCACAGCGATTGAAAAAAGTTCACCGCAGTTAGTATTTAATACCAATTCCATTAATTAGGAGCTCTATTTAGGCGTAGGAAAAATGGATGAAAGCAAGGCTTTGATTGCAGTAACTAGTTGTTTTAATTGCAAAATCAATAACGAAGCTAGCATTCATTTTAACAAGCATAAATGAATATAAAATTATTGGATTTGGTATATACCCAAACTACTTGAAGATGCAGATTCAGAGACTCGTTCGGACGCCAGATCAAGGCACAACATGAAGATAATGGTGACTCCCTTTTCAAATGTTGTAACGCAGAGCTGGCTTTCGAACGAGCCTCCCATAGGGCAAGGCGAGAGGCGACCACCTTCAGCGTTATGAAGCATTGATTTAGAATGCTAGATCTTCAACTTCATGCATTGAATATGGTCACCTCTCAACTTGCTGATTCCTGCATCTTCAAGCAGCTTGGGTATAGATTAATGTGCCTGATCCCAGTTATCACCAACGCCGGCATCGGCAATCAGAGGCACATCTAAATCAGCCGCATTTGCCATAATAATTTGGATCTCGTTTGTGTAGGACTCAACAAACTCTTCTTTAATACTGAATACTAATTCATCGTGCACCTGCATTAGTAACTGCACACTTCCAGCTTCTTTATCCTGCACCCAACGTGCCATATCAATCATAGCATTTTTGATAATATCGGCAGCAGTACCCTGCATTGGCGCGTTAATGGCTGCTCGCTCAGCAGCTTTTTTAAGCATGCCATTGCGCGACTTGATATTAGGCAATTGTAAACGGCGCCCCAAAATGGTTTCAACATAACCGTTTTCATGCGCTAAAGTGCGCGTATCTTCCATATAAGTAAGTACACCGGGGTAGCGGTTAAAGTATCTGTCCATATACTGCTGCGCTTCCTGACGGCCAATATTAAGTTGCTTGGCAAGCCCAAAAGCACTCATACCATAAATAAGACCGAAGTTAATCGCTTTTGCACTGCGTCTCTGCTCGGTTGTTACTTGCTCAAGCGGAACAGAAAAAACTTCTGCAGCGGTCGCTTTATGAATATCTTTGCCTGCTGAAAAGGCCTCCAGTAAACCTTTGTCCTGAGAAAGGTGTGCCATAATACGCAGTTCAATTTGACTATAATCGGCAGCAACTATTTTGTAACCCGGTTGTGCGATAAAAGCTTGGCGAATACGACGGCCTTCTGCACTTCGAATTGGGATGTTTTGTAAATTTGGATCGCTTGAAGATAAACGCCCAGTGACGGTTACCGCCTGGTGATAAGAGGTATGCACGCGCCCGGTTTTATCATTAACCATTTTCGGCAGTTTATCGGTGTAGGTTGATTTCAACTTACTTAAACCACGGTGTTCAATAATCAATTTAGGAAGCGGGTAAGTTAACGCTAACTCTTGTAAAACTTCTTCAGCTGTAGAAGCCGCGCCTTTTGGCGTTTTCTTTAAAACAGGTAAGTTCAGCTCTTCAAATAAAATCGTCTGCAGCTGCTTTGGAGAACTTAAATTGAATGGTTTGCCCGCCTCAGCGTAAGCAGCCTCTTCAAGCTCTAATAATCGCTTAGCAATCTCATTGCTTTGCTGAGTTAACAGAGCACTGTCAATCTCAACTCCGCCGCGTTCAACATCAGAAAGCACGGTTAATAAAGGCAGTTCAATATTATTGAAAACATTTAATAAAGGTTCACAAGCCAGTAAACGCTCAAATAGCTCAAGGTGCAGACGTAAGGTAATATCCGCATCCTCAGCGGCATAAGGTGCAGCTTCTTTAATAGTGATCTGATTAAAGGTCAGTTGTTTTTTGCCTTTACCCGCGATTTCTTCAAAGGAGATACATTTATGACCAAGATACTTGAGTGCCAGGGTATCCATATCATGTTTACCTGTGCTATCGACAACATATGATTCAAGCATGGTATCAAACTGAATACCTTTTAATTCAATACCATGATTTAATAAAACACTACGATCATATTTTAAATTTTGACCAACTTTTTTGCATTCGCTAGATTCTAACAGCGCTTTTAGTTGCCCTAAGGTATCCGTTAAATCTAACTGCTTAGGCGCATCAATATAATCATGTGCAAGAGGAAGATAAGCTGCTTCAATAATCGGCGCTTCTTCACTACCAACATTAGTTTGAATAGCAAAAGATAAACCAACAATTTCAGCTTGCATATAATCTAAGCTGGTTGTTTCTGTATCCAAGGCAAATAATGGCGCTTTTTCTAACTTACTGATCCATTGGCTTAACTGGCCTTGCGTATAAATTGTTTTATAAGCACTGCGGTCAACCAGTGCAGGGGTTAAAGCTATCTCATTAGTCGTATTATTCGTTGCTGTCGCTGATGAGTGCTTTGCAACCATTTTGCCGCCATCCAGCAAAGCGGATAACCAGCGCTTAAATTCAAGCTTGCCAAATAACTGTACTAACGCATCAGTATCTTGTTCTTTATGCGTAAAATCGCTATAACCTTCAGATAATTCTACATCTGTTTTAATGGTCGCAAGTTGGTAAGAGAGGCGCGCCATCTCTTCATTATCCTGCATTTTTTTAGCCATGGTTTTACTGCCACGGAAACCAAGTGGTGCAAGTTTTTCAAGGTTTTGATAGATATCATCAACTGAGCCGATGCCTTGTAACATCGCCAATGCAGTTTTTTCACCAACACCCGGCACGCCGGGGATGTTATCGACCTTATCTCCCATCAATCCAAGATAATCGATAATCAATTCTGGCGGAATACCAAATTTATCATTTACTCCCTGTACATCTAAGACAGTATCCGTCATGGTATTGATCAATAAAGTATGCTCATCCACCAGCTGCGCCATATCCTTATCACCGGTGCTGATTAAAGTAGGGATTCCCTGCGCACTTGCTTGACGGGAAAGCGTGCCGATAACATCATCCGCTTCTACACCTGGTATGATTAAAATGGGCAGACCCATAGCTTTAATGACATTATGTAACGGTTCAATTTGGCAACGCAGATCATCTGGCATGCTTGGACGCTGTGCCTTGTATTCCTTATACATCTCATCCCTAAAGGTTTTACCTTTAGCATCAAATACCACCACAATATGGCTTGGATTAAACTGCTTTAATAAACTTTGCAGCATATTAACCACGCCATATACCGCGCCGGTTGGTTCACCTGCAGAGTTGGTCAGATGTGGAGGCGCATAAAAAGCACGGTAAAGATAAGAAGAGCCATCAACAAGAACAAAAGGATTTTCAGGAATAGTCGCCATTAGCTTATTACCAATATCAGAGAAAATAGAGAGTGATTATACCGATTCAATCAGTAATAACAGAAAATATTTAGGAAATAATAGGGGTATTTCCCTGCTATAAAGGTAAGTGGTTGTTCACTTTCAATACAGACGCATGCTGTGGATAACTCTGTTAATAGTTTTAAGCATAATTGCAAGTGCTACAAGCAATTAGAATTAGTGCCTTATTTTCAAATAGATAAATTATTAATAAGACAAAAAATGCACATAACTAAAAAAAAGCTATGTGCATAACAACAGTTAATCTGTTTTATTTTTGAGCGGTTTTACAGCTTAGGATGGTTACTAACCGGATTTGCATACATTTTTAATACTGTTGCCTGTAATTCAGGTTTGATCGCCTGTAAGCGCTCTTTAAAAGCCTGCTTATCAGTTTCACTAATCGCTTTAGAGTCTTCTTCGGCGGCAATAAAATTAGATGGGTGTAAATGGTAATTTTGATAAATCTGAGCATCTATCTCTTGTGCAACTGCATCAGCATCTAAAAATTCATCTTGTAATGGAGTGCCAAACGCCACATGTACGTGGCCTTTTTGGCCAAGGATACCGCGCACAATACTTTCGATATCTTCAAACTGTGATTTTTTATATTCACCGTTTTCTGCTTTGTCATATAACTCTTGCGCTTTTTGCTGATCACAAGGGTCAAACTCATAAGAGACAGCTACAGGCACAATATTGAGCAGTTTAATGTAATCAGGAAACGCTATTTTTTTCTTTTTGCCGTTCACGTAAAACATTTTCACAATAGCTGGCTCTGTTTTATCAAAACCATCTTTTGCACGCCCCTCTCGTTGTGCAATCCAGATACTGCTCTCTTCCTGTAATGAGCTGAAAATGTAATCAGATAAATGTGACAAAGCCTTTAGCATCTCACGTATACCTGATACTGAACGCTTAACAATAAAGCTTTTGTTCATACGCATTAAATCGGAAACATACGGCTTACTTAACAGGTTATCACCAATCGCAATACGCACTGTTTTAAACTTTTCGGAAAATAACGCCCAATTTACAAAAGAGGGATCCATGGCAATATCACGATGGTTAGAAATAAAAAGGTAGTTTTTCGTTGGATCGAGATTTTCAAGACCTGAATAGCTGAATTTGGTGGTCGTTGAAGCAATCATATGCAGCATATAATCACCAACAACTTGCTGCATCTCATCAATACTATTAATCGCGCCCCATTTATATAAAAAGTAACGGCGTAATAGCGGCTTTAAGATAAAACCTATGAATTTGGAAATTTTAGAGAAACGAAAGCTAATGATCGCATCAAGAAACTCGTTACTATTAATAACACGCTGGAGCGCGGGTTGAATTTCATCGTCATTATAAGGTCGAATATCACTGAATTTATCTGATGAGTTAACCATTTTTTCACTCTCTATAAAATTGAAGGCGCATTTTACCTGCTTTTAAAAGCGACAGCGAGTTTAATTGAGAAATATGCGAGAAGTTTGATTTTTAAGACCAAGTCGGTTTAAAGCGGAACAGCTCCTGGCGTAAAAGATTTTTATAGGTCGCACTGTCGATCTGCGAATCCTGCAAATACTCATCCAACCATTGCGTTTTAAATAAACGGGACGAACGTAATTGATCATACTTTGCAAAACGTACCGCTTTAAATAAGATTTTACCTACTAGCGTCCGCTCCTCAAAAGCAACTTGCTCAACCTCCTCTTTTAATGCATTAACTAGGTGCGGGAAATCTTTGCTAAATATGTTTTCAGATAAGACAAGGCTTAACTTCAGGCTGGCTTGTGAAACTAATAACGCCTGCAAAGATGCTGAATCGCTTTGTATATCATAGAAAAAATCATGACGATCTTTCTCACCTCTGTCGCGCGCTTGATCAAGACAAGCTGTTCTGACCACTTCAAATGAAGCGAGGTACTGCTGATAACTCGCCACATAAGCAAAATTGACCATAGCTGACAGCAACATACCTTCATAAGGGCGACGGTAATTCGCCTGCTGCATTAAAGCAGTACAAGTTTGCCCTAATGTCATCTCATAACGCCAAAGTTTTTTCGCGAACAAGATATTATGGTGACTATACGCATTAATGCGGTATTTAAATAAAATGGCAGGTATCAAATAACGCAGTACATCCGTACCAATCAAACCAATTGCACTTTGAATATCCCGCACATTACGAGGATCTCGTCCAAGTTCAGCCATAAAATTTTCACAGCCCACTAAAAACAGCAGACGATTACGTGTACCAATATTTAACTCGAGCAAAGATGCTAATACCGAATAGCGAGGCTCGCCGGCAAGTAATTTTTTTAATAGCTCAACAGTGCTCTCTCTAAGCTGTAACTGATCGTTAATTACATTGTCGCTATTTTCTAGTTTTTCATTAACAACTTTTAGTAATGATTGTTGGAAATAACGCATTAATAACGCATTGCGTTTATTTTTCAGTCGCTTATCTGCCTCAACACGTTTAACACGTTGTTTTTCAACATCCAATAAAATGCGTTGATTCCAACCACTTTTATCTTGAGAGGACAAAACAAGCTGATCATCACCATTTAACCCGGTTTCCGATAAGCCATCGTTATATTCTTCTTCTTTATATATTTTATTTTTACCCACTAGAAAACGCAGAAACAATTGATTAATTGATTCAGCAAGGGGCTGTTCAGATGTAACGATGGTTTTGCTGGTCATAGA
>JABXKR010000110.1 GCA_013619145.1 Psychromonas sp.
AAAATCATTTGATGGTCGTGTATTAATTGACGATCTTAGCTTCAGTATCCCTCAAGGTGCCATTGTCGGTATTATCGGTGCCAATGGTGCAGGTAAATCAACCCTGTTTAAAATAATTTCCGGCCAAGAGAAACCTGACTCAGGCGAAATAATCATAGGTGCATCCGTGCAGCTTGCAAGCGTTGATCAGTTCCGTGACCATATGGACGATAAGCTCAGCGTTTTCCAGGAAGTTTCTGGGGGCAGTGATATTATCAAGGTAGGTAATATTGAAATTCCAAGCCGTGCCTATTTAGGACGTTTTAACTTTAAAGGCACAGATCAACAGAAAACAGTTGGAAATTTATCAGGTGGTGAGCGTGGCCGTTTACATTTAGCTAAACTGCTTAAATCAGGGGGGAATGTACTGTTACTCGATGAGCCAACCAATGATCTGGATATTGAAACGCTGCGTGCACTGGAAGATGCGCTGCTTGGTTTTGCCGGTTGTGCCATGGTTATCTCTCATGACCGTTGGTTCCTGGATCGTATCGCAACTCATATCATCGATTACCGCGATGAAGGACAAGTGAATTTCCATGAAGGTAACTTTACAGAATATGAAGAGTGGTTAAAGAAAACATACGGCGCAGCTGCAATTGAACCGCACCGTATTAAATACAAACGTATCTCTTAATTTGAATTAGCCTGTACCTCGTTCCCACGCTCCTGCGTGGGAACGTTTATTTTATTCTTCACGAATCTCTTTAACGCGCCCTACCTCACCGCTTTCTAAGCGCACTTTAATGCCGTGGGGATGGTTAGACGAGTTGGTAAGAATATCTTTAACTATGCCGTCGGTTAGTGTGCCACTGCGCTGATCTTGTTTTAATACAATTGCTACAGATAAGCCTTTTTTAATATCGGCGCGTTTTGTTCCGTTCATGCTCTATTCCTCTTTATTGATTTAATTGCAGTTTGCCTGATGGTTGGGATCATAGTCAATGTTGCTCGTTCCCCACGCTCCGCGCACCTCGTTCCTGCGTGGGAACGCTTATCTGCTTGGTTTTGAGCTAAGCTTACAAAAAAACAATGCGGCTAGGCATCTACATTCCCACGCAGAGCGTGAGGAACGAGTTTAAACAGGCAAGGCTGTGCATTTTTAAACTGCAAAACTTGGCACAGCCAAAGCTTTTTGTCTTTTAAAACCCCCAACCGATTCGGCTACGGATTCCCCTTCCATTTTTCTTGTGATGAACAAACGCTTTAGTAAGGAAAATCATGGAGCGAATTAAACGACAGTTTAGGTTTATGAGAAGGCTCGGCCTAGATTTCCCTAATCTCAGTCAGTACAAGGATGTACTGTCTGAGATGGTGCGTTAAAAAGTGGTTGATCAGAGCGAGAATAAAAAATGGCTAGGGGGCGAGTTGTGCGGCAGCACAGTGTCACGAACAGATTGAGCTCTGCGTATCCTGTCTTCGCTTTTTGCCTACTTTTTTCGGCATTAAGAAAAAGTAGGATCGCCGTCAGGGCGAAACCACCAGCAAATAAAGCTAAACCATTAGCTAACAAGCGAAAGCCTGAAAAAAACCTATTCGGCTAGGTATCTATATTCCCACGCAGAGCGTGTGGAACGAGTTTAAACTGGCAAGACTCAGCATTTTTGAGCTGATAAAATCAATTAGCTTAAAACATCACCCCAAGACCAAAATGAAACTGCGGCTCATCGGAGTGCGATCGTTTGTTCCAAAGATGAAGTTGATTTATTTTAAGCACAGGATAGATATACTCGCTTTCACCAATGTGCCCGCTATGTTTATCCTGAAGCCTTCCACTGACCGTAATTAAACGTCCTTGAGCATAATCACTAATCTCCAGATAGCCATCATGTAATGCCAGAAAACGCCCCACTGGAGATTTATCAGTATCGGGCCTTTGCTCTGAAGTTAATGGATAAGCGAGAATTTCAAACTGGGTAGCATCTTTTAAATTAACACTGGAAATAATTACTCCACCCCATAACATCCGAACATCCTGCAATTTTACGCTTTCAGCCACAGCCCGTTGCGGGGTAATGCTGAGATCAATATCCTTGCTATCAAACTTTGCTGCTGTGGCACATGCAAACAAAACCACTGTGGCAAAAAACATAAAAATGATACGGCATCTTTTCTTCATAATAAAAAACTCCATAGTTACCATCTATACGGTGGATATGACCTGCGATGGTAAGGCCAAGGATCATAGTGACCCCAGGGTGACGGGGAGTATTCATGATAAACAGCTTGATCCTTTTCCGGCCACAAATAAGCAGCACTAACCGTGACAACGGGAAACGCATAAACATACTCACCGATCAGACCTACCGTCTCTCCTTCGATGCCACCAGCAACGGTCAGCAAAGCCCCCGGTTTATAGACAATAGGATCCATAAAACCTGGAAAACTAGCAATAAATCGCCCGCTACTTCTGCTGTCGGTTAGTGGCTGGCCATTCTTCCTCAGCTCCCGGCTTACTACCTCAATCCATGTCCGCGAAGCTTTATTTTCGACTCTGCTAATCACACCGCCCCAGCGCACCATTGAACCCAAAAACCGTTCTGGTTCTGCACGTACCTCGGCCACTGTATAATCATATGCCGGAATCTTACTGATTGGGGCTGGCACCTGAGTAGCGCAGCCGCTGAATATCATTATCAGCATTACACTGCATGCTCTATTCATACTCGACCTCGCAAATGACCAGCCTAACTTAGTGGCACCACTGCTAGCGACTAATTACAGACTAAGGCTTGCACTACAGATACTCGCCAAAAGTTATACAGTAAAGTATAGGCACGATCAGCTGCCGTGCAGACAATAATTTTTTCACCTGAACAGCTGTTTTTGAAATATTTAGTAATAGTTTATTAAGCGAGAATCGCATTGAACGACAGTTCAGTGTAATAAGCAGGTCCCTTTCTGTTACGATATATCGATATATGACGTTCACGCCACAGGATAAAATATGAGCCACTACAAAAAACTTTCCGAACATTATAAAAAGATATCTAACTTCAATCATCTATCGGCAATTGGTGGCTGGGATCAAGCTGTGATGATGCCTGCAGGTGGCAATGAATCACGATCCGATGCAATGGCGGAACTGTCGTTACATATACATCAGTTAGCAACAGCCCCGCATCTTGATGAACTGTTTGATAAAGCAGCATCTGAAGATCTTAGTCAGATTGAATCAGCAAATCTGCGTGAAATGAAAAACCAATGGCAAAAATCGACCCTGTTACCCGATGATTTAGTACAGGCGCAATCATTGGCTGGATCTAAATGTGAGCATGCCTGGCGTACACAGCGCAGCGATAATGACTGGCAGGGTTTTGCCAAGAACTTTAAAGAGGTGGTCAGCTTATCTCAACAAGAAGCGCAAATTCGAGCAGAGACCACCAATAAAACACCCTATGATGCGATGCTGGATCTCTATGAACCGGGCGTATCATGCGAGCAGCTTGATAATATTTTCGGCAATTTAAAAACCTGGTTACCGGAATTAACCCGACAAGTGCAACAGAAGCAAGCGAGTGAGAGCTTTCTCAAAGCAAACGAAGTGTATGCAACTAAGCAGCAGAAGCAGCTTGGTTTAGATATTATGAAGCTGCTTGATTTCGACTTTAACCATGGACGTTTAGATATCAGTTCACACCCCTTTTGCGGTGGAGTAAGTCAGGATGTGCGCATCACCACCCGTTACGATGAAAGCGATTTTGTACAATCATTAATGGGTATTGTCCATGAAACAGGCCATGCACGTTACGAACAGGGTTTGCCAAAAGCACTGAAAGGTTTACCCGTTGGTGAGGCGCGTTCGATGGGGATCCATGAATCACAGAGTCTGTTTTTTGAAATGCAGTTAGGGCGCAGTACGGAATTTATCAATCAACTGGTACCGCTGGCGTTAAAGCATTTTCCTGATAATAATCCGGCAGTATTTGCAGCCGCTAACCTGCAGAAAATTTACACCCGTGTTAAACCTGAATTTATCCGCGTCGATGCCGATGAAGTCACCTACCCTGCACATGTTATTTTACGTTATGAAATCGAGCGTGATTTAATGAACGGTAAAATCAGCTACCATGATATTCCGGAATTATGGGATCTGAAAATGCAGCAGTATTTAGGTATTTCCACAGCAGGCAATTATAAAAATGGCTGTATGCAGGATATACACTGGACGGACGGTTCATTCGGATATTTCCCAAGTTATACATTAGGCGCTATCTATGCGGCCCAATTTATGGCATCAATGCAAAAAGAGGTGGATGTAGCGGCTTGTATTTCAACTCAGTCATTAAGCCCTATTTTTAACTGGCTGGAAAATAATATCTGGAATAAAGCAAGTTCATTAACAACCAATGAATTAGTAAAACAGGCAACGGGTGAAGCACTCAATGCGGCCCACTTTAAGAAACATTTACAGCAGAGATACTTTGGCTGATTTGCAAGTAAACTTCAACCGGGAAGCAACCAGCAAAGAAACGCGAAAAACGATACTTTACTGCTGCTGATAGAGGTTTATAGCCTTTACCTAATGAGATACTGAATCTGTGGCGAGCATTTTAGTATCAGTTTTTCTTGACGCTCAGCTTTTTATTATTAGTTAAGAAGTACGTCTTCTTCGGGCTACAAAACTGTGTTTCGGTTCCTCATCGATTACCGCGATCAAGCTCAAATGAACTTGATGTTTTAAAAATCACCTTATGAGAAGTGCCAACCAACACCTAATTAACAACACATGATATTGCTGCACTTGATATAACATCATCAATCAAATAATACAGTTGTGAAATTCCTCTCATATCAACATATAAATACTATTGTTATCATCAATTACATTTGAAGTCACCTCTGATAATGATACAAAAGAAAGCACTTACCTTTATATTAATCCATATGAGGAAAGGGTTAATTCTACGAAGGTAACTGCACAGATTGCGAGGTAAGGTCGGATTTCTGCAATTTTTCATATTTCAGTCAATTTCTAGCTTAAAAAATGATAATAGACTGCCTCGCTCAAGGGATTTACCTCTTATCAGCAACGAAAACACCTATAAATAGGTACAAAGATCACAAACACCCGAATCAAGCGCTACAATACTTTGATTGTTCACTAATATTCTGGTGATTAAATTTTATAAGGAAATAATCCAATGTTACGTTCATTTAAACTAAGCCAACAATTGTTGCTGGTTATATTACCCACCCTGTTATTGACACAGTTTATCAATTTTTATTTCATCTCCAACTATATGGAAAAAGCATTATTAGAAATTGGACAGGAAACCTTGATGGCAGGTTTTTATCAAATACAAAGCGTAACAGCTGTTGTAACATTTTTGCTATTAGCAGTGGTTATCTGGTTATTAGCGTGCCGCGTAATGACCCCCCTTAAAAAAGTTATCACCACTTTGCACAATATCGCCGAAAGTGATGGTGATCTTTCAATTCGAGTTAATGAAATTGGCAAAGATGAAATCGCGCAACTAGCACAAGCCGTCAATCAAGTGACCCATAAAATTGATGACGCCATTCGCTCGGTTAATATTTCAACCAGTAATCTTGTCCATAATATTATCACCCAAACTATGCTTGCAGATTCAACCAGTGAGGGGGTTAACTCGCAACAACAAAAAACCGAACAAGTAGCAACGGCACTTAATGAGATGTCTGCAACCGTTAATGAAATCACCCAAAATACGTCGCAAGCAGCAGAGGCGGCGGCCAATACCACTAAAGAAGCACTCAAAGGTAAAGATGCTTCATCTAATGCAGTGAAAGCGATTGAATCACTTGCTCAGGAAATTGATCACGCAGTTTCATCAATAGAACTCGTTAAAAACGATAGCCAGCGTATCGGCAGCGTACTAGATGTTATTAAAAATATTGCCGAGCAGACCAATTTATTAGCACTTAATGCAGCAATTGAAGCGGCAAGAGCTGGGGAAGCCGGCAGAGGTTTTGCCGTAGTTGCCGATGAAGTGAGAACACTAGCTTCACGCACGCAAACATCGACTGAAGAGATAAATGAGATGATCAACAGTTTACAATCTGCTGTTGCCAGTGCCAACGAAACAATGCATAACAGCCACGACCAAGTTCAGAAAACTGTTACTTTAGTATCTGATGCAGAGCAAGGATTAACGCAAATCAGCCACTCTGTTGAAACCATTGATGATATGAATAATCAAATTGCCACAGCCTCTGAAGAACAAGCGGTGGTCACAGAGGATATCAACCGCAATGTCAGTAATATTACCGAAGAAGCGGCGCATACCAGCCATAATGCCAAACAAAGCATGCTGGAATCAGTGGATATTTCCACTGGCATAGAAAAAATGTTAATACTTATCAGTCAGTTTAAAACTTCAAATGATCTAGAAATACAACTGCTGCGTGCTAAAGCAAGTCACTCTTTATGGAAAGTGAAAATAAAAAGTTATCTCAATGGTCTTATAGCGCTTGATCCACACACTGCATCAGAT
>JABXKR010000114.1 GCA_013619145.1 Psychromonas sp.
TGATTGGCGATATAATTGCGCAAAGTATGTTAGGTTTTTTCAGTTTACTAGCGGTAAACTTAATTTTATTAACTTTGTTTATTTCGGGGACTACATTATTACTTGGCTTTTCTTGGCTTCGTTTGATTGATGGCCTTGGGGCTTCTGTGATTGCTGTTTTTACTTGGCTATCTCTTTTGCCAAAACAGATAAAAAATTGGAATGAACTACGTCAAAGTGACAAAGCATTACGTCTTAATGAACAGGCTGAACTAGCAGCATTAGAAAAACAAAATAATCAAGATAGCAACCATGAAATAGTTATCAGTTCGCACGCCGATATCGAGTTAGAAAGCGCAGATGAAATGGATGTTTTGAGTTTTGAAAATCTAGATATTGATGAACATTATGATGATGCGCCATTTCAAATCGATAATGAAATTCCTGATTGTCATGAAATCACCATTGAAGAATTTGACCAACAAAAGCCGAAAGAACAGGCTAGTCAAACATTAGTAACTGAAACTAAGGTTGATTTTTCGCATCTTCCCGATCATGCAAAACCAGTAGTCAAACGCAAAGTAGAAACGGATTTAGCGCCATTTCCTAGCATTGATCTATTAGACAGACCCAATAAAAAACATAATCCAATCTCTCAAGAAGATTTAGATACAGCTGCGCGTTTAGTTGAAGCCAAATTACTTGAATTTAAAATAAAAGCTGAAGTGGTTAATGTTTTACCCGGCCCCGTTATTACCCGTTTTGAACTTGCTTTAGCACCAGGTATGAAGGTCAGTACAATTTCTAGTTTAGAAAAAGATTTAGCGCGCGCATTATCCGCAATGAGTGTGCGTGTGGTTGATCAAATTCCGGGTAAAGCTGTGATAGCCTTAGAACTTCCTAATAAACACCGTGAAATAGTATTTTCATCAGAAGTGCTAGGCAGTGAGGTTTTCCAGCAAGCAAAATCACCACTAAGTATGGTACTAGGTGCGGATATTTCAGGTGAACCTGTGGTCGTTGATCTTGGCAAAATGCCACATTTACTAGTTGCAGGTACAACCGGCTCAGGTAAATCAGTGGGGGTGAACTGTATGCTGGTCAGCCTGCTTTATAAATCTGCACCAGAAGATGTGCGTATGATTTTAATCGATCCGAAAATGCTGGAGCTAAGTGTTTACGAAGGTATTCCACACCTGTTAACTGAAGTTGTAACAGATATGAAAGAAGCCGCTAATGCACTGCGTTGGTGTGTAGGGGAGATGGAACGTCGTTATAAATTACTTTCTGAAATCGGAGTGCGTACATTAGCCGGTTATAATAGTAAGGTGAAAGAGGCTATTGATGCAGGTACCCCATTAACAGATCCACTTTGGAAAGAGGGTGATAGTATGGATCTGAGCGCACCTGAATTACAAAAGTTACCCAATATTGTGGTGGTGGTTGATGAATTTGCTGACATGATGATGATTGTTGGTAAAAAATGCGAAGAGCTTATTACCCGTATTGCCCAAAAAGCACGTGCAGCTGGTATTCACCTGATTCTGGCAACGCAGCGCCCATCGGTAGATGTTATTACCGGTTTGATTAAAGCTAATATTCCAACCCGTATCGCTTTCCAGGTATCGAGTAAAATTGATTCGCGTACCATTCTTGGTCAGCAAGGCGCTGAAACTCTATTAGGCCATGGTGATATGTTATATATGCCGCCTGGTGTGGGGGTGCCAACACGTGTGCATGGTGCATTTGTTGATGATCATGAAGTACATAGGGTAGTTGCTGATTGGAAAAAGCGCGGCGAGCCTAATTATATTAAAGATATTCTCGATGAAGATGCCAGTTTAGATACGTTATTACCAGGCGAAGAGGCTGAAGGTGATAGTGAAATTGATGCGTTATTTGATGAAGTAGTGGCGTTTATTACTGAAACCCGTAAAGTATCTATTTCCAGTATTCAGCGTAAATTTAGAATCGGTTATAACCGCTCTGCACGTTTGGTTGACCAACTGCAAGCACAGGGCGTTATCAGCTCCCCTTCGGGTGCCAATAGCAGCCGTGATGTACTTGCGCCTCCACCAGTGAAGGATTAACTAATGAAAAAAATTATTTCAGTATTATTTATCTTTTTAATAACTCCGTTTTATGCTCAGGCTAATGGCACAACAGATGCAGCATTATTAAAAGAAAAATTAGCAAAATTCAGTCAGATTAATGCTGAATTTTCACAAGTTGTTACCAGTCAGGAAGGCAATGTATTAAACGAAAGTTGGGGTAAATTAACCATCTCCCGCCCGGGTAAATTTCGTTGGCAGGTTATTACTCCTGAAGAGGAGTTGATTGTTTCTGATGGTAAAACAATGTGGTTATATAGCCCGTTTATTGAGCAGGTCACCTTAATCAATCTGAGTGATGCCATTGAAGGCACTCCGTTTGTTTTACTTTCTGGTGCTAATGAAAATCAATGGGCCAATTATTTGGTAAAAAAAGAAAATAATCAATTTACAGTAAAGGGTGCAGATGCTCAGGTACAAGACAGCACCTTTATTTTTGAATTTAATGATGCAGGTAATATCAGTAAATTTGTGGTGATTGAAGAGCAAGGTCAACATAGTGAGTTTAAGTTAAGTCATAAACCATTAACAGAAAACTTAACTGCAGGTTATTTTGATTTTCAAATCCCAGCGGGTGTTGAAATAGACGATCAACGTTAATGAAAGATCTGTTTGCATTTAATAATGATTTTCAACCATTAGCGGCACGTATGCGCCCTAAAGGGTTTGCTGATTATATCGGCCAATCTCATATAATCGGTCCGGAAAAACCACTACGCAAAGCGCTTGAAAGCGGGGCTGCTCATTCGATGATTTTATGGGGGCCTCCTGGTACGGGTAAAACTACTTTAGCGGAACTGATTGCAAATTATTGCCAAGCACATGTGGAACGTCTTTCCGCTGTTACTTCTGGCATAAAAGAGATCCGTGCAGCTATTGAAGTTGCACAACAAAATCGAGCATCAGGCATCAGAACTTTGCTATTTGTAGATGAAGTGCATCGTTTTAATAAAAGTCAGCAAGATGCTTTTTTACCCTATATTGAAGATGGCACAATCTTATTTATTGGCGCCACTACTGAAAACCCATCGTTTGAACTCAATAACGCATTGTTATCTCGTGCGCGTGTTTATCTGTTAAAAAAACTAAGCGAAGCTGAGATAGTTGAGGTGATTGATCAAGCCTGTTTATCAACTGATGGTTTAGCAGATAAACAGATTCAATTTTCAGGTGATGTTAAACAAAAACTTGCTCAATTGGTGCAAGGTGATGCCAGAAAAGCCCTTAATTATTTAGAACTGTTAGCGGATATGGCGGATGATTCAGCGACAAATCTGACCATTGGTTTAGATCTGTTAATGGAGATAGCCGGTCGAGAGGGGGTTAGTTTTGATAAGCAGGGGGATCTGTTTTACGATCTGATTTCCGCTTTTCATAAATCAGTGCGCGGCTCAGATCCGGATGCCGCTTTATACTGGTATGCACGAATGTTAGCCGGTGGTTGTGATCCTCTTTATGTGGCGCGTCGCCTTTTAGCAATTGCATCGGAAGATATTGGTAATGCCGATCCGCGGGCAATGCAGATAGCCATTAATGCTTGGGATTGTTTTAGTCGAGTTGGTCCTTATGAAGGTGAGCGCGCTATTGCACAGGCGATTGTGTATTGCGCATCAGCACCTAAAAGTAATGCTGTTTATGTCGCATTTGCTAATGCCAAACAAGCGGTCAAAGATTTACCGGAATATGAAGTGCCATTACATCTTCGTAATGCGCCGACTAAACTGATGGCTGAGCTTAACCACGGCTTAGGTTACCGTTATGCACATGATGAAGATGGTGCATTTGCTGCTGGTGAAGTTTATTTACCGCAAGCATTACAAGGCACACAATTTTACCAGCCAAGTTCGCGCGGGTTTGAAAAACAGATATCTGATAAGCTCAATTACTTACAACAACTAAATTCTCAAAGTTTAAACAAACGTTATGAATAATATGATTACAAATATTGCTTTAGTCGCTTGCGGTGGCGCTTTTGGTGCAACACTGCGTTATTTAATTAGTATTGGCATGATAAGCCTCTTTGGAAAAGGTTTTCCATTTGCTACACTTACGGTCAATATTTTGGGCTCGCTGATTATGGGCTATATTTTTCAGCTGGTTCAACAAGAAACAATTAGCGCATCACCTTGGTGGCCGTTTATCGGTGTCGGGTTTTTAGGTGCATTAACTACATTTTCAACATTCTCCATGGATAACTTATTGCTATTGCAGCAGGGTGAGTTATTTAAAGCTACGTTAAATGTCGTTTTGAATGTTGTTGTCTGTATTTTAGCCGCATATGTTGGCACATTATTAGTCTTAAAGAGTTAGGAAAAAGCATGTTAGATCCAAAATTTTTACGTAATGAAATTGAAGAAACGGCAAAAAAATTAGCTACTCGTGGTTTTGCTTTAGATATTGAGTTAATTAACAAATTAGAAGAAAAAAGAAAAACATTACAGGTTAAAACTGAGTCATTACAATCTGAGCGTAACAGTCGCTCTAAAGAGATTGGCATGGCAGCTAAACGTGGTGAAGATATTGCTCCACTACGTGCTGAAATGGGGAAACTTGGTGAGGAGCTTGATGCGGCTAAAGTAGAATTCTCAGCTTTAAGCGAACAGATTCAAGAAATTGCTTACACTATTCCAAATTTACCGCATGAATCAGCGCCGATTGGTAAAGACGAAGATGAAAATGTTGAAATTTCCACATGGGGAGAGCCAAAACAATTTGATTTTGAAGTTAAAGATCATGTTGATTTAGGTGAAGCATTAGGCGGCCTTGATTTCAAATCGGCAGTTAAAATTAGTGGTTCACGTTTTATTGTGATGCAGGGGCAAATTGCAAAACTGCACCGTGCATTAGCACAGTACATGTTAAATCTGCACACTAATGAACACGGTTATACTGAAATGTATGTACCGCTTTTAGTGAATGCTGAGAGTTTGTATGGCACAACTCAGTTACCTAAATTCGGTGATGATCTGTTTAACACTAAACCTGCAACTGAAGAAGGTATTGGTATGTCGCTTATTCCATCAGCAGAAGTACCGCTGACCAATATGAGCCGGGATATGATTTATGATGAATCTGAACTGCCGATCAGACTAACTGCACATACTCCTTGTTTCCGTAGTGAAGCAGGATCTTACGGTCGTGATACTCGTGGTCTAATTCGTCAGCATCAGTTTGATAAAGTTGAGTTAGTACAGTTCGTACATCCGGAAAAAAGCTTCGAAGCATTAGAAGAGATTACAATGCATGCTGAGCAGGTATTAAAAAACTTGCAACTGCCTTACCGTAAAGTGGTTCTATGTACTGGTGATATGGGCTTCAGTGCAACTAAAACATACGATTTAGAAGTATGGGTACCTGCACAAAAGGTATATCGTGAAATTTCATCTTGTTCGAATGTAGGTGATTTCCAAGCCCGTCGTTTACAAGCTCGTTTCCGTGCAGCGGGTGCGAAAAAACCTGAGTTATTACATACTCTAAATGGCTCTGGTTTAGCAGTAGGCCGTACCTTAGTCGCGGTATTAGAAAACTACCAGCTTGAAGATGGACGTATCGAAATTCCTGAAGTATTACAACATTACATGGGTGGCCTTACACATATTGGTTAATCAATCATTGTATCTCGACTATGAAAAAAGGAGCCATTTGGCTCCTTTTTTGTTTTAATGATTTTTAGTTTAAACGTGCGCCTAATCGTCGTTGTAATCACTTAGCACTAAGTTTGCAGCTGCAAAGGCCGCCTGTTTTCGATCATCTTCACGAAGATTTTCGTTGGCAGCTAGTTGATCTAAGGTTTTAATGGCGCAGGTAATGGCTTTAGGTACATAAGCTGCATCGCCACTTCCGATTTGATTAATTAGTTTTTTAGTTCTATCGCTGTACTGAAACATTAGTTTCTCACTGTTAGTAGTTGGTTATTTAAAATTATTATAACTAATTTAAAGTGAGTTGGAGCAAATTTATTGCGTGCAATAAATAAAGCATTTGCTATTTGAACTTGCTCCAAGTTCATTGATTTCATCTTGTAGCTCTTGATCACACCCGTTTAACCAAGTAATGACTGTCGCGTAATTATTACTTTTCAGTGCAGTTTTTAATAACTCGGTTTGGTTAGTTATTTTACTTTGCCCTAAGGTGAGAATGCGGCTTTTATTTATGCCGGCTTGCTGTAGAAATGTAAAGTTTGGTTTACCTGGTGGCGCGATAAACAGGATCCAGCGCGGATCTTGATCCTTTGCAATGTGCGTTAATAAAGCGTGATAGTTTTCTAAATCATACGATAGATTCAGATAAGGCGAACCATTAAGGCTAATTAATGAATCATGTGTTTGTTTTGGAAGTTTAGCTTGTACTTGCACATAGTTTGATAACATTATAAACACCTGTATGTAAAAAC
>JABXKR010000116.1 GCA_013619145.1 Psychromonas sp.
AGCGTAAAAACAGACTGGAACTTAAAAACTACAAAGCGAGGTATTATTAATAATCCAACGAAATGAAGAATGTAAACAAAAGGCTTTCTTTCTTGCTGATGGGCACTTTATAGAATCTATATTACAAGTCAAGAGTTGTTTTAAAAACAAACAACCAACATTCCTTAAAACATACACTCGTGTTTGAGTGAATTTTGCCACACTTTTAGATGTCTAAGAAAAATACTATAAGGCGGTTTGTGCCCCAAGCGAGATAACTTTAAGAAAAAAGCCTCAACACAGTGTTGAGGCTTTTTCGTATTTATAAGCAGTTATTTGCTCTCTTGTAGTTTAGCTTTTGCAGCTTCTACTTTTGAAAAATCTAACCTTAACTCTTCAACGGCTTGTTTGATCAAATCAGGGTTGGTCATCACCATCATCATCAGCGGTTGCAATTTCTCTTGAGGAATACCTAAGCTTTGAATGATGGTCATTGCAGCTAACGGATTTTGCGTTAAGGCTTGAAATACTTCCGTGATTTTCTCATCATTTACATTGTGATCTTTTAGGGTTTGAATAATTGGGTTCATTAGAATTTCTCTTTAATATTGATGCGCCACAATTTACCTTATTCTCACACTGATTGCGATATTATCCCCCGATAAGTTGATGTTCACGGCAATGAGGAGTTAGCCTGCAAGGCTATAAAACTTGCAGTATTTGCTCTGTGCTTAGTCGTAATTTTGGCAAAGGCTGATTATAGTATTGCTATTTATCGTGATAACCAATCGCTAAAGCCACATCACACACATATCCACCTAACTCTGGAGCAAATATTTAGCTGATCAGTTCGCTGTCGATCCCTTCCTTCGTCGTGGAGTCGATATTAAGGAGAGTGAGGGTATGCAGTGTATTACCCAGTGCAATGTAGGTTTTGGCTTTTGACCAAGCGGCATTATTGCATGTGTGATTGTGTTGGCACAGCAAATTGGCCACATTTTTAGAGGTATCAGTGAAAACATTCTATCTCGCTTTGTGCCCCTTTCCGCCTTAGAAACCTAACGCACAAACGCGCCCAATACGACTCAAAAACAGATTTGCTGAGATAGAATATTAACGCCAACAGCAGGCGCGCCTTATGGCGTCGCCTAACCGTTATTATTATGTGTAGCTACTTAAAATTAAATCGGCACAACGTTATTTGCGCACGGTCCCTTCTGACCTTGTCCGACTTCGAATTCTACTTTCTGGCCTTCATCGAGCGTTGCATAACCACCGGTCTTAATTTCTGAGTGATGCACGAACAGGTCTTTCCCCCCATCGTCTGGAGTGATGAAACCGAACCCTTTGTCTGCATTGAACCACTTTACTGTACCATTACTCATACCGTACTTCCCATTTTAGGTTAATATTAGCTTTATCGCAGTATTCTGTTTTTCTGCAATAACTTAAAAAAAATAGCACATGTGTAAACTCGGAAATGCTAGTCGTTTGCTGTTCCTAAAAGGATATTAGACTGCGTACTTACCAATACCCATTGGCTATCAACTAAATTGTAGTTCAATGCAAAAAAAAATTAAATTAAGCAGTTAATTAAGCTCTGTTAATATTATAAAACTAGCATCGCTTATATGGGTAGTCCGTGCATCTGCATTTATAGAAGTATCTATTCAGCAGAGGCAGAGTATAAACTTGAAGTAACATTCCTAAGCCGATTTGTGCCCTTTGCAAGGTAGAACATTGGAGCCGTTAACGCCCCTATTTCGACTTGGAAGTCCATTATTTAAAAATTGAATTGATTCAAATGTTATCAAAAAGAGCGTTTATTCTTCCTATACTCAACATCGCTAGTTAGGCGTATAACTAAACTTCTGACCACCTATGCTGGCTTCGTACATTACCCCTCCCTTAGCTAAAGTAAATACAGCATAACCATTTACATAATGCGCTTTGCCTTGTTTGCTACCCGCTGCCGCACCGGTACCAGATGTTCCTGCTTGAGCAGATGCACCAGCAGTAAGAGCGACAGCACTCGCTTGTGCACCAAATTCGAAGCTGCCACTGGTAAACTCATCATAGGCGCGTTTATCTTGCAAGAAGAGAATTTGGCTAAAAACTTGACCGCCTAATTGAAAACCTATAGTTACTTGAGCCATCTTAACTTTGCCAGTTGCTTTGCCATGCATGTAAACTTTGCCTTCACCGTAGGATCCACCAATACCAATGCCACCTTTACCAATGTTTGGGAAAATCGCATAACCATAAGCATTATTAAAAAACGAGGTGGTTCGATCAGATTTTTTAAACTGCAGAATAGATGCTTGATACTCGTCAGCAAAAACCTTAAAGCTTAATGCCCAAACACCGATACATAGTATTAACCACTTTTTCATACTCTTTTGCCCTTAAATTTATTGAGAGTGTACAGAAGCAGACACGGTGGATTTTAAAAAAATTGCCTGTCCAACCTTTTTAAAAGTAATAAAATAGTAGGTATGATTAATAAATTAATCAAAAAGCTTCCTAGTGCAGTTTTTTAACTATATGGCCGCAACTATCTAATTCATCCATTTTGATTAGTGAAACTTGCTCATTATGTTGCTTTTAAATAGCGAAGTACAACGAGCAAATTTGACCAACTAGATAGAATACAACGATATATTAATTAATGTTCATCTGAAGTGGTTAGTTAATTTTGGCTAGGATTTTATCGATATTTAACGAATTTTCTAAGGCTTTGTGCCCTTTGCGACTTAGAAAGCTAACTCACTTTCGCCCCCAATATAAGATGAGTTGTCTACAAATTTGTGGCCAACATTACTTAACCACTACAATACCTTGTTCCACATATTTTGCTGTTTTGCAAAAGAAAAATATTCATAAGGATGCCAACACTTCGGGATCAAGTCGAGTTGCTCATGTCGCTCTTCAAAGTTGCTCCAGAGTTTACTCAGTATTCCTTTGAGTCTTTCAGGGCTAACCTTCATCAATTTTTTTCGTGCATCCGGGAAATATAAGTTATTACCTGGCGCTATGTTAAGATCCCCACCTGATGAGATGAAAACCTGGTTTTTCGTGGCAATACGGCAAATAGGGCTGTATGGTTCTTGAGGATAGAGTGTATTTACTACGGCGAACTCGTATCTCTCCAAATCAAATCCCTTCGAGTTTTTGGGGATATAAGTAATGCCATAGCCTTGAGGGAATATACCAGTGATTTTGAGTAGGCTCTCTACCACTTGCTTGTTAATAGAGCCTCTTTCAACGCCTTTGTTTAGTATTTGAAACCCTTTGGGAAGGGAGGCATAAGTGAAATTTCGTTTGCTGGATAGGACCACAGAAGTGTAAATTTGAGGGACCTTAATTAGGTTACCAATGCCCTGTTTAGGATTGAGAGAGCTTTTCAACAACAAACGAATAAAGACAAATTTTTCTTCTTCCTTCTTGTTAAATATTTCTCTTTCGGCTTTTGAGCCTCCTATATATTTATCAAGCCCCAAACCATCCATTAGATAGTTTAACGTTTGTTGATAATTGCATTTTAACAAGGCTAATCTTTCATCTGTGCTTAATACTCTGAATTCGTCTGCATCACCCGACTTTCCTTTCAATATCTGTTGTGCAATAGGGTGGCAAATACCGACATTGTGTAATAGAGAAGTCATTAATAAAGGGATTTGTACTTCCAACCTAAAGGGGGGGACTTCTTCAGTATCGTCCGGCAAGGTCCATTTCAGAATATACTCATTGCCCATTTGTTTATCTTCGAGTAGTTGATCAAGCAGTTTCAAACTGAGTACGGCTTGGTATAAGTGCTGATTTTGTCGATTGTACTGCAAGGCAGGATTTATTCCTTCAGGCACCCTTAACGATAGAGTACCGAGTAACTTAGCAATTTTTTTATTGGTGCCATCCCTGTTTTGCCCAATACAGAAAGATAAAATTTCATCGCATATACTTTTTAGTTTATGTAAACGAGCCAACCGTTCTTCATCCAGTTTATATTCAAACGACTTAATTTTTTTAAGATTCTGTTCTACCTTATATTTCAGTTTTTTGACGTTTGCTGGTTTGCTATTAGCGGATAAATTCTGCTGTGCAGTAGTTAAGTCCTGATGCAGTGTTGCTAAATTTTTTTCTATCTCCGGTAATTGGGCAAAATAAGCAGCCGCTTCTTCATATACAGAATCTTTTAGTGGTGATGACGTATCAATTTTTTTAACTATATTGCTAATAGCTTTAGTACTTGAAGATTCACTTGTCGTATTTTTTTTCATGTAATAACTTACCGCTATAGTTAATGAAACTCATTTTATGAGCTTAGCATTTTTTTCCCCAAAGACCATTTGTGTAAGGTATATCAACGCGATATATACTCAATTTGTGCACCTAACTATTTTTTATAATAGCTCTGTGTATTGATACATCAGATTGATTTAGATAAAAAAGCAAGCAGTCATTATATCCATCAATCTAAATTTTCATGTCGCTTGATACCATCAAACATTCTTTAGTTAATTCTACTAAATACTACCCAAATAATAGCTGTAAATATTATGCTCGTTGATTTTATCTTTCATATGTAAAATCGTGTTTTTAAGAAAAAAGTAGCAACATTCGCAAGACAATTCGGTTTGGTTGATGATGATTGTTTATTCCCGAAAGCAAACCAGATAAATTAAATTTCAGCATCACATTAGAGCAAATATTCTAAGTCGGTTTGTGCCCCTTTCCGCCTTAGAAAGCTAACTCGCAAACGCCCTCAAGCGGCTTACAAATCCATAAAACCGTAGCCAGTTTTACTTGACCACTTCAATTAGACGTTCACTAACATGGAACTGGGATTAATAGGCAGGCTTAACAGGATATGAATTGATGTAATCCCCTTCAAAAAGCATGTATTTGGGAGCTAGTTCAACTAGGTTACCTATCTATTTGGGTAAAGACTATATAGCAATCTAGGGGTATCGCCGAGCGTTCAGTAATTTATACGTCTCAAGTCCCCCTGAAGCGGACATTGCCAGAATCTAGTTTTTGGTCTAAACCTAAAGAAAAGATCACAGGGCATGATTAATGACCGTTGAAGGTAACAGGCAATTAGTTTCCATCAAGTGGTATTCTCTGGTAGCTGGAGTTATTGGATTCACGAGTTATTGGTCTTTTTTTATCTATTGGGCTGCCACTACAAAAAACGACCTTGGTGGCGTATATATCACTTTGGTCATCGTAATTGTGCTGTTATCCGAGACCATCCTTAGTATTTATGACAAAAAGATAAAATTTTTCGGTCCTACAGGTCTTGGCATAATGCTAGGGTGGTTTATTGAAGTGATTTTTACAGGGCTCAATCCTGATATCTCACCTGCAAGCCACCAGCTGCTTCCACTAGAACCCATCATCCTCATATTTATGATCGTTCCAACTTCATTCATTGGAAGTGTTTTCGGCAAAATAATTTCCAAGTTCTTGGTCAGTAGAAAAAATTCTACTAACAACAGAAGGTGGATTAATTGGCTATTCGTTACGGCATTTATTCTAGCTCTCGCATCGCCTATCATGCACCCTCTTGAGAAAGCTGTTAAGGAGTACAGAGCCAAGGCAAAGATTATCGAAATAACTCATGCTCAATTCAGGTATTACCACGATCATCCAGATGAGGGATTTTCCTGCAATATTTCCAAGCTAATAGGCGGCAAGTCATATACCTATAATGACCAACGTGGGACATATGAGGCTCAATATAAATTAGGTTATGCTCACCGTTTATGGTGTTACCCCAATACAAAACCAAGAAATGCTTTTTTCCTGGAGGTTTCGCCTTATAGCGTATCAACTAGCGGAGATGTGGCATATTGTTCAGATGAAAGCGGCTTGGTACGTTCAATCTCCCGAAAAGATGAGCGCAATTGGGGAAGGAACTGCCGTGAATCCAACAATATAATAACAACCATTATGCCATCAGGTCGGCACTAAGAGATTTCTCATTCTATATGGCATTTTCTATGTCACACGTTGAATGACCTTTATTGGCTAATAGCTGTAGTTCAGGTTTTTAGAAATACTATCCAATTAGTCGTCATATCGTCATAAATAAGATGATGAAATATTAATCGGCATAGCTAATTTGGCTATGTTTTTAGAGACACCAGTAAAAATATTCTAAGGCGCTATGTGCCCCTTTATACGACTTACAAACCAACAAATTTATAGCCAATACTACTTGGTCATAGCACTTTGAAATTAGCAAAAAAAAATGGCAAACCCGCAAAGGTTTACCATTCTCTTAAATATTAATTCAGCTCTGTGTAGGAGCTAAAATATCACAGCAAGTTAAATCGCTACGATATTTTCTGCGTTCGGGCCTTTTTGACCTTGGCTTACAGTGAATTCTACTTTTTGGCCTTCAGCTAGAGTTTTGAAACCTTCGCTAGCGATAGCGCTAAAGTGAGCGAATACTGGACCAGATGCTTGCTCGATAAAACCAAAACCTTTAGATTCGTTGAACCACTTAACCGTACCTTGAACTTTAGACATAATAATATCCTGTAATTTTATGTTAGATTGCCTTAATAGGCTTGAATAGCGTAAAAACAGACTGGAACTTAAAAACTGCAGAGCGAGGTATTATTAATAAAACAACGAAATGGAGAATGTAAACAAAAGGCTTTCTTTCTTGCTGAGGGACACTTTATAGAATTTTAAATGAAAGTCAAGGTTTGTTTAAAAAATGAGCAATCAACTACCTGTAAACATACTCTCGTGTTTAAGTAAATTTTCCGTTCTTTTAGGTATCCCAAAAAAATACTATAAGGCGCTTTGTTCCCCTTTCCGATTTAGAAAGCTAACTCGCTTCCGCCCCCAAGCGACTTACATACCTACAAACTTATGATCAATATTACTCAACCATTACATTTCCTTGTTGCGCCATGTGATCAAGGAACTGTGGATAAAAGTGGCTATAAAGTATCGCTTGCTAGCAATAGATACTCGAAATGCGTATATAAGCTAAGCACAAACGCGTAGGATGCACCTCATATTACTTTAAGCAATGAGCACCGATATGCCGATCACAACAACAGAACAATCTGTTACCCGCGCCTTATTAATTTCTATTCGCACGCCTGATGTTACTCAGCAGGAAGTGGACGAATCATTATCTGAATTAGGCCGTTTAGTGAACACCTTAGGCTTTTCTGTAGTTGCGACTAAAACACAACGACAAAGATCGACTAAACAACTGTCAGTATTAGGCTCTGGAAAACTTGAAGAATTAGCAACGTTAACGGGTGAGTCTGAGCCGTCACAACAAGATGAATCGCAGATTGAATTTGACCAAGACGAATTAAGCGAATTATTAGCAACACCAGAAGTTCAAGAACAGGCGAATGTGGTGGTATTTGACTGTGAACTGAGCCCGACTCAATTACGTAATGTTGAAGCGGCATTAGGGGTAGAGGTTTACGATCGTACCCGCGTTATTATCGAAATCTTTAGTAAACATGCACGTACCCGCACCGCTAAGCTGCAGGTAGAGATTGCGCGGCTTAATTACTTAACGCCTAGATTACGCGATGAAAACAGTGGCGATCGCGAACGCCAAAAAGGTCGTTGGATAGGTGAAACTGCCTTTGAAATTAATCGTCGCCGTATTCGCGATAAAATAGCCGACCTAAAACGTGAGCTGAAAAAACTGCAAAAAGAGATGCAAGGTCGCCGCAGTGGTCGTGTCGAGCAATTGTGTGTGGCGTTAGTGGGTTATACCAATGCCGGTAAATCATCCTTAATGCGCGCCCTAACGGACTCGGAAGTTTTAGTTGAAGATAAATTATTTGCTACTTTAGATACCACGGTACGTACCCTACAGCCGCCGACACAACCGCGAATTTTAATCTCAGATACCGTTGGTTTTATCAAAAAGCTGCCCCATGATTTAGTGGCGTCATTTCATTCAACCTTAGAAGAAGCAAAAGATGCTGCCTTATTGCTCTACGTGGTTGATGCATCGGACGAAAACTTCACCTCTCAATTAGCCGTTGTTGACCATGTATTACAGCAATTAAATGTCGATTTCAGTAACAAACTATTATTGCTGAATAAGGTAGATTGTTTAAGTGAAGAGCAGCAATTAGCACTGCTAGAGCAATACCCTGATGCGCTACAAATCAGTACGCGTGACAAAAATGATATAGCGTTAGTGCATCAGGAAATTCAAAATTTCCTAGAAAAGAAAATGTGCCCCGCCTGTTTTCATATACCTTACACAGCAACTGGTATCATGGGCGAAATTCACAGTAAAATGCAGGTGATAGATGAGCAATATCATGAAGATGGTATGCGTATAACACTAAAAGCGAGCCCGATTGCCTTAGAGCGATTACATAAAATGCTGCAAACCTCTTTTTAATACTCACTTACAAATAAAAAAGCTAAGGCGTTATGTGC
>JABXKR010000119.1 GCA_013619145.1 Psychromonas sp.
CATTAATATTCTGATGAATTAAATAAGTATATTTACCATCAACTTTATACTCCAGCTCACTGCTTTTATTTATAGTTTTAAATGTTTTGGTAATTAAATCTAAATAGTCGATAAAATTAGCCTTATTCATTAATGCTGATAGCAGCATGTTTTTCACAGTAGACTCGCGTTGTTGGCCAACTAAGTTATCAGTAAAATTACAGATCTCTTTTATTTCATCGTTTTTATAAAAGCCTGATTCATCCAGCAGTTTAAATAACTGGATAACCGGTTTCTGCTCTGGATAATAACTAACGTACGGGTTTTCAAGTAAAGAGAAATTTAAGCCGGTTTCTTTAATAATTTCCTGTTGAGTTATATTGTAGCGGTGAGCAAGCCTAGTGAAGCTTAAAACTAATCGATTAGCATAACATGCAGACATTATTTATTCCTTTAAAGCTAATATTTTATTAAATAAGACCATCAGAGTCTGATGTGATTAATTTATGTATTCCGTACATTAATTAATCTACCATAACGTACAACAAACCACACAAGTATCATCCATAATTATTTGTCACGAAGATTGACTTATTAAGTTGATTCTTTTTATTAAATATTTACCTAAATGATCACAAAGAACTCTGGACAGATGGGCTTATAAACCTAGTTATACCAAACGCATCAAAAAGATGTTCAGTCTTTCTGGTTAAAGTCAACACTATCTGCGTTATGAGTTTTGAAAGGAGAATAACACCGGTTTTAATCGCCACGTTGCATTGTAAGAAATACCCAAATGACGAGAAAGCTCTAAAATTGAAATTCCATTCTTTTCTTGTGTGATGAAATAAATTGCCAAAAACCAAGTTGTAAGCGGGAGCTTGGTATGATCGAATAATGTGCCCGCTGTTAAGTATTCTGGTCAAGTCCAACCTGACACCTGACTTTGTAAATTTTCATAGTTAATCGGCGTTAAATCACCGAGTGTTGTATGAAGTCGTTCATGGTTGTAATAACGGATATATTCTTCAACATCCATCTTCATCGTGTCACGTGTTAAATGAACAATATTTAATGACCATTCATTCTTTAAACTGCCAAAAAATCGTTCTACAACAGCGTTATCTAAACAAGCGCCTACACTGCTCATTGAGGCCGTTATTTTATACTTGTTCAAATCGCCCGCTAGTATATTGAGAGCCTCTATCAATATGAAACATTAATCCAGCTTTTTGTTTCCAGCTATAAGTTGTGATACCTAGAGCCGAAGCTGCTTCCTGAACGCTATAACCTTGCTCACTGATTAACACTAATGCTTCAGTTCAATTAGACCAGAATAGTAAAAAGTTAAATAGGAAAATTAACCTATTATTATAATGATGATCCGAGTTAAACAATGAATGCGCGGAGGACATATGAAGACTAAAGTAACTAAATTAAGTGCGTTGATCGCAGTAATGATTTTAAGCGGTTGTAGTGATAGTGATACGAAGGTTCAACAGGCTGAACTGTCGCAAGCAACGCTAGAAATTATTGAGCAAAGCGGGTTGAAATTTAAAGATCATAACAAAGACGGTGAGCTTAATCTTTATGAAGATTGGCGTTTAAGCGCTCCTGAGCGTGCGGATGATCTTGTTGCCCGAATGACAGATGCAGAAAAAGCGGGAGCCATGATGCACGGCACATTGGCTACCACTCCGGATGCATCAAGACTGGTCTTTGACGGTGAAGGTGAGAACAATACGGTATTACTTAAAGAGCGCATGATCAATACATTGATCACGCGACAAGCGGGCGCTGTAAAAGATATTGCAGACGATAATAATACGGTTCAAGCAATAGCGGAGCAAACCCGCCTTGCTATACCCGTCTCAATCTCTACAGATCCGCGTAACCACTTTAACGAAGCAGGGGGCGCATCAATCGGTGCTGGTCAGTTTTCGCAATGGACTGAAACACTTGGTTTAGCGGCAATCGGTGATGAGGCTCTGACTAAAAAATTTGCAGATATTATCAGACAGGAATACCTGGCGGTCGGGATTAATCAGGCGCTGCATCCAACGGCAGATATCGCCACTGAACCGAGATGGGGCAGAGTTAACAGTACCTTCGGTGAAGACGCAAATTTATCGCGAATCATGACCAAATCTTATGTTCAGGGACTGCAAAATTCTGATACGGATCTGGTTAAAGGCGGTGTCTGGGGCGTGGTAAAACATTTTGCTGGCGGCGGCCCACAGGAAAACGGTATTGATGCCCATTACTTTATCGGTAGAAAGCAGGTTTACCCGGGTAATAACTTTGCCTACCACCGCATCCCGTTTAAAGGGGCTTTTGAAGCCGGCGTCGCGGGTGTTATGCCTTATTACGGTGTACCGATGGATCAGGTTATTGGTGAGGAAAATGTCGGATTTGGTTACAGTAAGTACCTGTTGACCGATGTGTTGCGCGGTGAAGAAAAATTTGAAGGCGTGATAGTCTCCGATTGGGGGGTAGCGTCTGATTGTGTTGGACCATGCCGTGAGGGTGTAATATCAGAAGAATATGCCGCAATACCTTGGTACGCTCGCCTTGGTATGCCGTGGGGTGTGGAAGATATAGACACAGTTGAGAGAGCTGCTCTGCTTGTTGATGCCGGTATCGATTCGTTTGGTGGTATTAATGATCCAACAAACTTGCTTGCCAATATTACCTCTGGTCGATTAACGGCAAAGCGAATTAACTTGTCAGTGAAACGCATCATGGTGACTAAGTTTAAACAGGGTCTGTTTGAATCCGCCTTCGTTGATCCGGCAAAAGCGATTGAAGTTGTCGGTAAAGCTGAGTTCCAAGTAGCCGCTGATGATTCACAACGCCGTTCAGTCACCCTGTTGAAAAACACTGGCGACCAATTACCGCTTTCGTCTACAGAGTTAGGCAAGGTGTTTGTAAGTGGTATAGAGGCGTCGTTTGCTTCAGACTACGGTCTGACTGTAGTCGAAGAGATGAATGATGCTGATACTATTATTATCCGTACGCAAACTCCGGGTATGATGGCACATGCATGGTTCCCATTTGCGGTCTGGATGCCAATGGGAGAGCTAGGCTTTGTATCTGATGATGATTTTGCACTTCGTGACTATGAAACCGCTCCAGATGAACATAACGGTGCGCAGCTTTGTTATCCGGAATTAGCCGAAGAAAGCCTTGGCCAGTGTCAGTATACTGGTGGCGCAAGTCATGATCTAATCCAAGCTGCGATTGCAACGGGTAAACGCGTTATTCTTGATGTGTTTATGATCCGTCCTGCCGCATTGGGTAATATTGCACATACAATTGATATTATCACAGCTAACTACGGCACTTCTGATGAAGCCTTCTTAGATGTTATTACCAATAATAATGGTGCAAAACCGGAAGGGAAATTACCGTTCGGTTTACCGGTTTCAACAGATTTAGTTGAAGAATTTGGATCAGAAGATCTCCCTTCTAATGAAGAGCAGGCTGAAATTACACTGTTTCCATTTGGTTACGGTCTAACATACAAATAGTAAGATATTATTGTTGATTATTTAGTATAAAACCCTAGCGTAATGCTAGGGTTTTCGTTTGTGGTTACAGTGAAAACAATAAATTCAAGCTTATTCTTAAAACTCTACGATTATCTAAAAAAATATCTCTTGTGTTGTTTTTATCCCTATATGTCCAGTTTTGTTTGCTAAGTTCAAGTGGGAGATAGGCTTATAAAAAAGAAAACTACTGGATAAATTACTGCTTATTTTAGATTGTGATGATGATCAAATAAAAGTACGTAAGATTGAAAATGATAATTTACGTAGGTGACTATATATGGATCACTAGATAATGGCACAGCCAAGGAGAGACAGGTGGGCGTGTTGGGAAGGGCTGGATTTTAAGCCTCCCAGCGGCCTGAAAAACTTATAATTATCACACTGCCTTAGATATTAAGGCTACAGGAAAGAAACTATGCAACAAACTAAGATGTCCAGTATCGAGCTGGGACGACTGTTAGCGATTATCGCTATCATTTTTATCCATACCCGCCCATTTATCACTACGATTTTTGGTACTGGAGAAGACACCAATTTTGGCCTTTTTCTAAATCAAATAAGTCGTTTTGCTGTACCGTTATTCTTTTTAATTTCCGGTTATTTTATTGCCCCTAAGTTAATTGCGGCACCGCTGATTCACTTGAAAAAATATACACTGCCGCTCATGAAAATATGGCTAAGTTGGAGCGTCATTTACCTATTATTCCCAATAAACGCTGTGATTTTGAGTCAGGATGGCTATCTGGCGGAACGATTAAGTTATTGGCAACGTTTAGCGGCGACACCGTTAAATAGTTTGTTTGAGGGAGGGCTTGTTCATCTTTGGTTTTTGCCGGCATTAATTTGTGCGGTTACGATTATCGCTTTATTGCTGGTTAGTAAACAACAACGCTGGATATTGCCGATAGCTTTGGGATTGTTTATTTATGGTGTTGCCGCAGGGTCGTACCAGCCGATTACAGAACTGACCGCGCCGATATTTACCAGAAACGGACCATTTTTTTCGACCCTGTTTGTTGCTCTTGGATTTGAAATCCGCCGTCGACAAGTGACCTTGAGTAATATTGGGGCCTGGAGCTTAATCGTGATTGGTCTCACAACTCATTTTAGTGAAGCCTATTTCCTTACCGCTTACGGGCAGAACTTTACCGTACATGATTTTCTGTTCGGAACACTATTTTGGTCATTAGGTCTGTTTATGCTGCTGTTAAATAATCCAAACTGGGGAAGTTATCGCTGGGTACAAAACTTAGCTCAAAATAGCCTGGGTATCTACCTGGTTCACATGCTAGTGGTGATAGTGATGATGAATATCAGTGGAGCGATACAAATGGATCACAGCATGGCGAGTATTATTACCCCTTTGCTCGCCTTCTTTGTTTCATTCGCCTTGATTCAGTTGATTCGCAAGGCCCCGTTTCAACATCTGTTACTGCGCTAAATCGAGCAAAAAAATGGCCCCCAAAATGGGGCCTCAAACTTTTTGATGATATTTGAAAAAATTAAATATTTTAAATAATAGTTGTGGCCTGCTAAATTTGGCCACATCTTTATGCCTGCTAAGGTTTAAGCTGTCTAACTGTACTTGTTTCATCTTGATTCATAATCTCATTTGCAAAGAACTTAGAAAGTTCTCCTCCTTTTGAAAATCAGATGGTGCATACAAATCTTTACCGATAAATTGCAAAACTATGCTTCCGTTAATATCTGTTTGCTGCAAAGCAATAACAACCGTTATGCATTCACTGATACCCATTAGATAACTAAATCTGCGTTTTCGTGCAGCATCGCTTATCAGCTTTCCTAACCTCAAATATACTGACTTCAAAGCAGCTGCGAGTAGACAAAAATCCATACAAATAAAAATGCGGCTACTAACGCTTGCTCACTTTCAAGAAGGGCGCTCCAGCACACAAATGGCTCAGTTTCTGGCCATTATTGTGTCGTAGGTCAACACCTCAAGCAGGTCTTCAATGCCACAGAAAAATGACGACGTGCCATTGTGAGCATGGATGGTACAGGCTGGCATAGTAAAGATGTAGCTAGAGATTTTGATAATGTCACCATTCAACTCAAACCTGCTTTATTGCGTTCAACTCCGGAGAATAGGGAGGGGGATATATATGCATGAAAAAGCAGGCTGCAGGGTATACCGGTGCTTATTTGGGATTGTGACAATGATCAAATAAAAAAAGGTATGAATCTAAAGGATACATTTAATAATTCTAGTGGTACCCGCTTTATATGAAAACTGAAATATTCTAATCCCGTCCAAAAAATTGGAAAAAGTAAAATTATTAATTAGTTTATTTTAAGGGAATATACCATGAAAAAATTCAGAATCTCGCCTGTTTGTGCGGTCGTATCTTGTTTATTAATGTCGGCAAATGCAGCTGCGGTTGATTTCGGTGGTTATGCACGAGCAGGCCTTTCTACTACCTCTGATGGCGGAGAGCAGGTTTGTTACGGATCAGGTGCTGATGGTCATTATGCAGGTCGTCTCGGTGATGAATGTGAAACTTACATTGAACTGGGTTTAGGCCAGGAACTGTATAATCAGGATGGAAAAACATTCTATTTCGATACTATGTTTTCTGCGGAAACAGCTCAGGGTGCACAGTTTAATGATTATCAATCGATTACTGAACCTGGCGCAGTATCAAGTTTATCTGATTGGGCACTGCGTCAAGTAAATGTGCAGGCAAAAGGTTTATTTGAATCACAGCCGCAAGCCAATTTGTGGATTGGTAAGCGCTATTATCAACGTAAAGATGTTCATATCTTAGATCTGTTTTATCTAAATACGTCAGGTTATGGCGCAGGTATTGAAAATGTTAAAATGGGACCTGGACAGCTTTCATTTGCATGGCTAAACAGTGATGAAACAACCTACACCGGCAAACCTAATAGTGAAGCTGTGAACGTAGTGCAGATGAATAAGCTAGATCTGCGTTATGCGGGTATTCCATTATGGAAAGATGCAACGCTTGAACTGGCTGCAGTTTACGGTGTGCCTGATTTAACTAAAGTTCAGGAAGCTGCCGGCGAGCCGGATGAAGATGGTATTTTCTTAACAGCTGAAATCTCGCATCCGCTGCTAGACGGCACGAATACTTTAGTGTTCCAGTATGGTCAAGATGCTTTTGGTGAAGCAGCATGGCGCAATGCAAGCGGCAGTAAAGTTGCATCTGCTCCAACCTGGCAGGGAACATTAGAAAACTCATTCCGCTTTATTGATTACGGAACAGTAAAATTCACTGATCAGTTCGATATGGCATATTCACTTCTTTATGCCCGTGGTGAAACAAAATCGGGGGTTAGTGTCGCAGAAGAAAACCCAGATCGCTTAAGCGTTGTTGTACGACCAGCTTATTACTGGAATGACTATATGCGCACCACAGTTGAATTAGGTTTTGATCAAGTCAAAGAGTCATATCACGTTGAAACTCAAGATATTCAGAAAGTTGTAATCGCACAAGAGTTTACGCCAGGTATTGGCGCAATGGTAAGACCAACATTACGTTTTTACGCAGGCAGCTTCTTCGGTAACGTAGCAGAACAACATCGTGTTGCCAATGCAGATGGTTCAGACGGCGATATCCGCATCGGTGCTCAACTGGAAGCATGGTGGTAATCACCACATTCTATCCCAGGAAAAGAACAGTTTGATTATCAGCTGATAATCAAACTAAACAAAATGATATCGGCTCATCAGAGAGCCGATATCAACAATAAACATAATGCAACCTGTTGCTTTACATGATTAATTTAGTTGATCTTAATTTGTCAGGGTGATCGAGTTTTTAATATGCTCGCCGTATTTTCGATCCTAATTGTAAAGAATGTTTGTTGAAATAACCTAATTTAGAAGGTCTATAATATGATTAATTTAAAACCACTGGCAATTGTCGCCGTGGCAGCTGGCGCTTTATTGACTGGCTGTGGTAGTGACTCGGGGGATTATCTGCATCCCACTGATGTTAAAGTTCCACAAGATAGATTCCTTGAATTTCCAAGTGATTTTTTATGGGGCTCTGCAACCTCTGCTTATCAGGTGGAAGGGGCATGGAATGAAGGTGGTAAAGGTTATAGCAACTGGGATTTCATTACCAGAGATTTGGGGCTGGCCAATGGTGAAACCGGGGATGTCGCAATCGATCAGTACCATAGATACAAGGACGATGTAAAGCTGATGAAAGAGGCTGGCTTAAAAAGTTACCGTTTTTCTATCTCCTGGCCGCGCATTTACCCGAGTGGTATCCCTTTTGAGTTTGATGAAAATGGGGATATTGTTATGGGGCCAAACGGCCCAGTGATGGCCGCACCTAATGAAGAAGGTCTAGCTTACTATGATCGACTGATTGACGAGCTTATTGCAAATGATATTGAGCCTATGATCACTCTGTTCCATTGGGATATGCCGCTTCCTTTATGGTTACCTGAGTCTATGGGTGGTATGGGCGGTTTCAATAATCGTCAAGTTGTCGATTTTTTTGCTGTCTATGCAGAAGCGGTTATCAGACGCTTTGGTAATAAAGTCACCAAATGGATGAGCTTGAATGAACCGTATATTTGGGCAACCTTCCAAGAAGGCCTGTTTGCTGAAATTTTCAGGAAGGTTGGCATGGGTTGGGAGCCTAATGCAGATAATGTTGCAGCCATGATGAAGGACCAAACCGTCATAAAGTTTACCGGTACACAGCTGACTTACATTCATGGTTATATGCTAGCGCATGCTAAAGTAGTTAAAATTTACCATGATCTGGAAGATGCAGGAGAAATTCTTGACGGTGATATGGGGATCGCGTTTGACTTGGGTATTGCTAAACCAGCCTCTCAGTCTCCAGAAGATTTAGCGGCTGCCGCGCTGTTTAATGATCTTCAGCTTAACTTGTTTACTTACCCTATCTTTAAAGGTAAGTATCCGGATGGATTGCTGGAAAGATTTGCAGAGCTAGGTTACAAAATTAATGCAACGCCAGAGCAATTAGCTGCCGACTTAGCATTTATTGGCTCACAAGGTTCCGATTTTGCCGGTGTGAATTACTATAGACGACCGACAGTAAGAGCCTATGATGGGGAAGCCGATTACGGTGGTGAAAATCTTTTCTCATTAAACGGTGATTTTTTCGGCGGAGATATATTTGGTGAAGCTTTTGCTTATGCCCCTATAGAGAATCCAGGCTCAGAAAATGGCGCATATGATCCACAAGGTTTGTACGATACGTTAGTGTATCTGAATGACGTGTCAGGTGGTAAGGATATTATTATTACTGAAAATGGCGGCGGTTATCGCGTTGAAGATCAACTTACCGCTGATGGCAAAGTGCACGATACTATGAGAACCCGTTTTCTAAATGGTCATGTTAAAGCGGTATGGAAAGCGATTGATGATGGCATTCCGGTTATTGGTTACACCGCTTGGTCACTGTTTGATAACTTTGAATGGATACGCGGTTATAATGGTCGTTTTGGCATGGTTTATGTGGATTATAACAATGATCTGAAACGTATACCTAAAGATAGTTATAAATGGTACGCTGAAACGATCAGAAATAATGGCGTAGCTTCTTCACAATAAGAGGAAACTACCTGTTATTTATGCCAGCCTGTAAAGGCTGGCTTTGCGATGATTGTTTTATTTTGTTTAAAAGAGAGGACGGAACTAATGTTAGTGGTATTGGAAAGCTTGATTGCCAATAAAAATAGTTGCAAGGTAAACAGGGCGGGTTGATGTTCTATTTAAACAGTTGTGCATTTGGGGTTTATCAGGTTTTGAAAGAGATAGATCCAGAAAATAATGCACTAAATACAATCAAATTAGATGCTTTTTCAGTAGATAGGCCATGTTTTATCGGGGAGGAGAGAGTACTGCCGATATTATATGCTTTAAATGATCTCGGCTACTATGATCGCTTTGAGTTAAAGTGTCTTGCTAAGGTCGCGAGTAGCTATGCTAAAGAGGGGCGGAGTTTGTCTCCGTTAGCCCGAGGAGATCTAGGTTGTGTTACTAGGAGTTATATCTGTAATGCGCCAACCTTGGGTGACTTTATCGCAAGGATGATTGAGGAACTGATGTTCGGTAACCGTGCTATATCCTTCGATATCAATGATATAAATGAATATATTGAGATTAGATTAAGCTTTACTAACGAAGAGAAAAGTTTCAATCCTGGTTATGGTTTCCTGTTTTTAGTGGCCTATACCACTCAACTTATTTTTGGAAGTGATGTCAAGATTGACTCATTTTTTTCTTCTGAAAACAGCTTAGATCTCGAAACCTATCAGGCACATATATCTGGAAACGTTAGTTTTGCCAAAGAAAGTTATTTACGCTTTAAAAAGGATGATTTTAACAGAATTAATAAACATCATAATGCTTATGTTGATGGTGAATTAAAATCACTTGTAGAAAGTTTAAGGCCCAGCCTGCCTGAATTAGAAAATATCAAAGATGATCTATTAGCGAAGATTGAAACCTGTTTTATGAAAACTCATGGCAGTATTTCAGTAACCGAAATGGCAAGTCAATTTAGGATGAGTAAGTCTTCATTTTATAGAAAACTCGAAAGTGAAAATACATCTTATAAG
>JABXKR010000121.1 GCA_013619145.1 Psychromonas sp.
AAATAGTTGGTTTCACACATATTTCTAAGCTACTGCTCGATAAAAATGCAGCAATGAAAGCTGAAGTGTTAGAGATTATTGCGAATAATGATCCTGAAATGGCTAAGAAATTAATCAAAACGGTACTTAAGCCGGCAATTGATTTCACGCCAATTGTTGCTGATAAAAAACAACTCGCTGAAACAGTTGAAACAGTTGATAAGTTATCAAAAGAAGCACTAGTCGCATTGATTAAAGCAATGCACCAGCAGATGACTAACGCATAGACGAATGTGATTGGGCTAACTCCAAACTGTTGAGGCTGAGTGAAATCGGCCACCATTTTGTAAACTTCTAGCTCACTTTGGGGCACAACCCCCCTTAGCTTTTTGATCTCTAATATCAATTTTCTCAGCAGATATTTACTATTGCCTTGCCCTTTGCGCGGTGTAATATTAGTTTTTAGTTGAGTAGAGTATGATGTTTCTTTTGATGTAATGATTTAAATGAACAGAAGGTGTGGATGTCCCGCCTTTTTTTAAGAGAGTTAGAGGGATTGTTAAATCTTCAGTAACATTCAATTAGTTTATGCAAACTACACCAGTGACGAGCATGGGGGGCATTGATTAATTATAAAGTGGTTAAACGAAAATTATAACTTAACAAGGTTAAAAAATTAGGTATGGGTCTTTTATCTCTATTAATGCAAAGCCCGGTAACATTTTTAATGTTGACGGTACCGCTTTTGTATTCCATTATTTTTCATGAAATTGCACACGGGCTAGTTGCGTCGTGGTTTGGTGACAACACTGCAAGGCATTCGGGGCGATTAACCCTCAACCCTGTTGCACACGTGGACCCGATTGGCGCGCTTATGCTTTTGTTTGTTGGGTTTGGTTGGGCTAAGCCTGTACCGGTAAATTACTCTAACCTAAAGCCCACTCGGCTGGGTGTTATTTGTGTAGCGCTTGCAGGTTGCACAATGAATATCTTCATTGCAATGGTTGCATTATTGTTAATGCAGTTTGAAGCGTTTAGTACTAGTTCGGTATTTTCAACGATTTTACTTATAGTGGCAAAAATTAATATTATATTAGCGGCCTTTAACTTAATCCCTATTCCACCGCTTGATGGTTCTAGAATTCTTGTGGAATTTCTCCCTAAGCAAGTGCAGGTAGCGTTAGCGCGGGTTGAACCCTATGGGTTTTTCATCATCTTAATATTGCTGTATACCGGTATTTTGTACCCTGTTATTGATGTTGTCCTGAATGTCATTTATAGCTTCATGTCGATATTTTTTGGTTAGTCGCGAGTAGCCGCTTTTCTTGATCGTCAGGGCTTATTGGTTAGTGGTGCAGAAAACAGCGACCGGTCACTGGATGGGCTGGAAGATGATCCCATGTTGCTAATTAACGGTATTCGCTCATCTACCGGACAGCGGTTGGTGCACAACAAGGACGAAAAGTATTTACAACACTACAAACCATTGCTCCTAAAACAGAACAACCCGTTGACTCTGGGCGTATCGCCAAGCGCCTTAGAATCCTCAATACAAAACAGAATCAATCGTCATCTATTCGTACCATCATCTAAAAAGTTTTTGTCCCCAAAAGCGCTAGGCAACGAAATGCATAACTAATCACCTTTTCTTAATTTCTTAAACGTAAGAGGTAGCTCCAACTATGCTCGCTTCTTCCCGACTCCGAGCGTTGTGCAATATCTGATAGCTTCATTGTGAGTGGAGCTTTGTACAGGCTTTCAGGAAAATCGTGCTAGTTAAGGCTGCTCGCAATGGCCATTTATTAGTCCTATACTCATCGCTTGAACTGATAAACGAGAATAGAAGTATCGGCGGTATCGAAATTATTGATCTTGCTACTTAGGCAAAGATCAGGCGGATATCACTCAAATCTTTCCTTAACAGCTCTTAGGGACCAGTTGCTTGCGGGATGGCCTTATAAGATTGTTAATAAAACCATCAGGGTATTGCTGTGAATAGATTATGGTTCTGTACTTTGTTGATTATCATTTTTTGTCCTGCTCTATCAGCATCTCAAACAATGAGTTTGAAAGAAAAGACAATTCGCTTTTGCGCCGGCACTCACGAATGGCCTCCATATTATTATTTCAAACGGATCAATGGCAAAAAAACTAAAGAAGTTAAAGGGTTTGATATCGATCTCTTTGATGAGGTTTTTACTAAAAACGGGATCTCTTACTCCGCTGAATTGCTTTCATGGAAAAGGTGCTTGAAGGAAGCAATGAATGGGAATAAATATGATGTTATTTTTGGAGGAGGACTCAATGACGATAGAATGGCCAACTATGTGACGACCAAAGGGTATTACACTGTGGTGCCTTCTTATTTCTACGCAAAAAAGAAGTTTCCCGCGGGAGTCACAGTACAGGCTCCATCAGATCTGAAAAAATACGGAAAACTATGTGGTGTTAGTGGATTCAACTACGTCAACTTTGGGCAAAGAAATGAAGACGTTGACATGGGAGCCGCCGACTATAAAGGGCTGCTCAGAAAAACATTGCTCCTCCGCTGTGACATTTCTTTTGCCCGGTATGAGATTCTGGTTGGATGGAAAACGCTTCTGAATACAGGTTTAATCAATAATGAGGACTTGGTTTTTTCTCCCATCCCAGGTATCCCTCCAGAATCATTTCATCTTATGATCTCAAAACACTATAAACACGCTCAGGAGTTAAAGCTGTTTTTTGAATCGGAATTGAACAAACTGGAACACTCCGGAAAATTAAAATCACTTTTAAGTAAGTATATAAACTCGACCGTAGAACTTGGTGACAGCCATTATTTTTCTGACCAATAAGGGAATTTACTTGTATGTTTAGGGGCGATATTCGTACAAAATGAGTGCATGTCTACATATCAGTATTAACTATATTTGTAGACAACTCATCTTATAAAGGGGCACAAAGCGCCTTAGAAAATATTACGGAAATAACTTTAAAAGAGTGGCCATTTAAACAATGCCACTCTAAAGCTAACCCATTGAATGTTAAAATGCAGGTAAAATATTTTCTTCCATCATTCTGTGGGTAAGAGAACGAATTAAGTCAAAATTCGTTGCTGTTGTCACCACCACGAGATTGAGATCTTTAATGATAATAATGTTCTGACCACCATAACCCTCTGCCATAATTGCAGAATATCTTTTGCTGCCTAAATAATAATCTGACAGCCACCAAAAATAACCATAGTCCGTCCACGGAAGATATGTGTTCTCAACAGCAGGTTTCGTTGATTTAATCAGCCATTCTTTATCGATAAGCTGCTTACCATTCCAATGACCGTCATTAAGCACCAACTGCCCTAGCTTCAACATATCTCTTGGTCGTAAGTATGCACCACCTGCAACACCAGTTCGGCCATCATTTTTTTTATACCAGTAGGCATTATTGAAGCAAAGCGCCGATAATGGGCCATTCTTAGCATAGTCACTAACAGACTTTTGATGAGTGGCTTCTCGGATAATATCACCAACAACAGTAACTGAGCCTCCGCTGTAGGCAAATATGGCACCTGGCTTGGCGACAACTGGTTGAGAAAGTACAAAGGCAACAGAGTCTTCACTAGCGAACTCCTTCCAGATGATATTATCAGGGCTCGTATATGGAAGTGACCATTCGTCCCACTTTAAACCTGAAGACATGCTCAGAAGATTTTGTAAAGTGATATTTTCTCTTCCATCAATAAGGTCTTCTTTATACTCTGGGAGTAATTCTGGGAGTAACTCTGTGACACCTTTAATATACTTCTCTTTAATCGCAGCTCCCACTAGTAACGAAGTAAGGCTTTTAGAAACAGATTTTATGGTATGAGGCTGGTCCGCTTGCCAACCGTTAAAATAGCGCTCAACAACCAATTTATTATCTTTTAAGATAAGTAAGCTATCAATATTCTTGAAATTGTTATCAGCTGTTTCGATTTTAGTAATAAGTGCATCAATATATTTGGGACTATCTGTAACATTAATTAATGGCTCTAAGTTATAAGCATCCGCACAAACACCATTATTTGAACTGCTAAAGTCAGTCATTTGTTTTTCTGAACCATATAAGGTCGAAACATATTGATCTTGGGGAATATCGACACGCTTGTAGGTAAACTGAGTGCCAGATACATTAGCAAATGCCTTGTTATACTTGCCTTCTTTTTTATCTTTAAAGCGACCGATTATATTACTCGCTTTTTCTTTCGCTTTGAACTCTCCTGTTTCGTCAATAATGAGCTCAGCCGCACTGTAAGCCATATGAGCGAAGTAACGATTATTGTCGTTATTGATAATAATGTAACTTGGGACGTCTGAATCAACTTTATAGAGTCCACTATAAGGATCAAGAACAGCGGAAACTGCAACAGACGGTAACGCACATAAAGCGATGATAATGCAGAGTAATTTCGCGGTGATTCTTTTTAACAAAATAGGTTTTGCAAGTAGTAATTTAATAACAGATTTATTAATAGTTGTAATACCTTTCCTTCGCGCTTCCATAAGATTCCTTTACGTTAAATTTTACAGGCTTAGCCCATAGTCAAAATGAATTGTTTTTTGTACTTTTGATTACTATAAAACAGCTTATTGTGGCACTCATTAAAGTAATCTTGACCACACAAAGAACCATTTTTTTATGTAAACTAGTTTGATTCTTATCGCCATAACGCTTTGCTAAGCAGTGAATAACAAAGAACATCGTATTTCAAAGCTAACTTGAGAAGAGGGACTGCATCCACTTAAGTTGATTGTGGAATGTGGGCTCCCATACAATGCATCACCATGTTTATTTTATAGTTAGCTGCTACACCCTCTGCTTTAGTCATGTCTCTTTTCACGCCCGTCTTCGGGTTGCTTGCGATTTGAAGTGATGTACATGCTATTTTGAAAGATGTTTTCCGCTGACTCCTCTTCATCGTCATAGTTGAAGAAGAAATACATAGCATGAACACAGGCCATTAATGTACCTCCGGCGAGCGAAAATACAGGTAAGATACTTAACCACTCTAACTCGATTAGCACATAAATAACAATAACAACAGCAACGTTGACTTTTATACCTTTCAGCTTCTTTCGCTTGTAAGGTGATAATTTTTCATGTTTCATGATTTTTCCTTGAATTCAGCTAACAGTATTCGATCGCATGCTTACTAATACGCACACTTTGTCTAGTTAACAAAACGGTTTGTGGCATAATATGCCCTTGTGAACAGCCAGTCAATGAAGTTTGATGATGTATTTGTGATTGCGTTCATAAAAAAGTGATAAGCGGAGGTGTAGTGGCTGAGTAATATTGGCCATAGATTTATTGGTTTGTAAGTCTCTTTTAGTTTTTGTCGATTCACGGCTTTATTACTAATTAATTCACCATGTTTACTGATTTGACAAATTTAAAGAATATTTTTAGCTAGATCGATTCCGATAATATTAGATTTCAACATAGTATGGTCTCCTTATTAGTTACCGTAACTCTAGGCTAGTTGCTAGAGTTGTATTAATTGGCTGAATAATACAAAGAAGAGTTATCTTGCCGAATTAGTTAGCCACTTTTCACTGCTCTTAGCGTTCAGGCTAACTGTAAAGATAAAAAGTCTTAAAGAATAATAAGATCAATAAATAATACTTGGATCTTTACTTTATTTCCCAGTATGGATGTTTATGGAAAGTGTTAATAGCCATCTTTTTGCCGTTGTATTTTGGATTGGTGGCGTCGCGTTTGTTACCACAATTTTAATTCCCGCTTTAAAACAGATTCCTGATATAAATAATCGCATGGAATTGTTTGAAAAACTTGAGGGTCATTATTTGGCTGTTGTTTACTATGGTATTGTTTGTATTTGAACCCTGGTTTTTACATGATTGGTTTAGAAAACAAGCATTAGAAAATAGTGTAAAGACGTTTAGAAAATTACATCTTATGTATAATATATTGTTAACGATAAGTGCTATTACCATTATTGGTGCAATGTTAGGCGCACATGGTTATCGATTTTAATTGTTTATCTATAATAAATTGCAAGAAAGGTAAAATATGAGCGCAGCAAATGAGATCATTACGCACACCGAAAATTGGGTAAAGCAGGTTATTGTCAAATACAATATCTGCCCCTTTGCACGCCAAGAGGTCGAGCGAGGATCAATTCGTTATACAGTAGTAGAGCCAACTGAAATAGCCGACGTACTGCTAGAGCTTATTAAAGAGTGCCACTATCTAGATGCCCATAAAGAGACAGAAACAACCCTATTTATTATGCCTTATGCTTTTCAAAGCTTTGATAGCTTTTTAGATTTAGTGGACTTAGCTAATGATCTACTGTTTGATCAAGGTTTTGAAGGCACTTATCAACTGGCGAATTTCCACCCGGATTATTGTTTTGCCGCAGAGCCACAAAGTGATCCTGCAAATTATACCAATCGTTCACCCTATCCCTGTTTACATATTATAAGAGAAGCAAGCATGGAGCTGGCACTACAACATCATCCTGATCCCGATGCCATTCCGCAGCGCAATATTCAATTCTGCCGTAAAAAAGGTAGTGATTTTTTTGCAACTTTATTAGCAGGATGTTTAAAAAAACGCTAATTTATGGCAATCCTGTTTATGAAGTGGTTAAGTAAATTTGGTCCTGAATTTGTAGTTTCTAAGTCGTTGGGGGCGTTTGCGACTTAGGTTTATAAGGCGGAAAGGGGCACAAGCGCCTTAGGTTTTTACTGAACTATTTGGGATTAGATTCAATTAAAAACGAGAAATAATTACTCGTTTCCTTCCCCTCTCGTAAGTCTGATTGTATATACAGGTATAATGAAAATACTGGTATTTAGCAGTTTTTGATGTACTTATAGAGCAGGTTTTGCACGTTTTTCACAATTCAAGTTTATTAACTCATTGAAAATATTGCGTTATTTTTAAATGTAATGTGTTTATAGAGAACTCTATAAATACAGTTCTTGTTTTCTACGTAAAATTAATGTCAAATATATACACCAAACATGATCCAACATGCTGTTTAAAAAGATTAATTTTGTTATAAAACCATCTTTATCAGATCGATTGTGTTTGCGTATTAGTGAGTATGCAATCTAATACACTATTAGCTTCAAATAGGAAATATTAAACAATGAAATATTTTAGTGCAGTGATTTTCATTCTTTTATCTTTAACACTTACATCATGTAATGATGGTGGTAATGGTAATGGTAATGGTAATAATGGTGAACTTACAGGAGTATGGCGCTCTGACTTTAACAATATTCTATACCTTATAAACCAGAATGAAGGAGTGGTTACATTAAATGAATGTAATTCCGATGAACCTTTTCCACTAACTGAATCGGGTGATGAACTGAAATCAGGAAGTACGCCAATTATTAAAATTAATAGCCCATCTCAGCTAGAATTTATTATAGATTCTTTATCAGGTAAACAGTTAAATAAAGTAAGTGATAGTAATAAATTCAACTCAGGCTCATTATCAATAAGCTCAAATAATGCGATAGCTCTGTCTGTAACGACTGATGTTTGCGCATATAGAGAAGAAGATAATGTTTTTAATATTATTAGAGCCCCATATATAGATGGCTATATTGAGTTGGTAGTCGCTATTCAACTTCAAACAACAGGGACATTTTCCATTCCATTTGATGATGCTTCGATTAGAATCGAATCAGATAATATCTCTGGTGGCTCTGTTTCCGCGTACTCTGGGACTATTAATGTGACTGAATATTCAAATGAACTACTTGAAGCAAGTTTTAATTTCGTCGATTCAGACGGTAATGAATACTCAGGAAATATTAACGTAAAATTATAAAAGCTAACAAGTGCGTCATGTGGGAATTTTATTCGCTGGCGGTTCCCGCCAAAGCGCTCATAAAATCCCCATACGCAAGCGTTATACGCAAAAAACATTATGAAAATTATTTTCCCAATTCTAGCCCTCGAAGAGGAAGCAATTATTAGATTATTTTATTGTAAATCATGCAGTTATCTTTTTTTATTGATAATGGTATTTAGCATAACCGCTTGTGGTGGCGGTAATAACAATGATATCCATCAAAATTCAGTTTGTGAGCAAGGAATCAATAATACGGTTTGTAGTAGTGATTTTCTTGAAGACAGTGTTTGGGGACTTGGGCCGATCAATATCCCTGTTGAAATTGCTGGGTTGTCGCAGGATGTTGAAATGTCACATTTTTATAGATTTTATAGTGCTAATCAAACATATGAGCACTATCTGTTTTTGAAAGTACTATCCACAAATTCGTATTTCACTGAAAGAAGATATGGCAATATCACGTTGTTAAATGATTCAAAAGAAATTGAATTCTCACCTATAGAGTCAAGTTGTAATGGGGAAGATTCTATATTCTCTATTTTTGACCAATCCGATGAAAAGCTGGAGGTAGTTAGAAATGCAGACACGCTTTTTCTATCAATACCAACAACGGATAATTACCTTGATGATTATTTAAACTCGATTGCGCTAAAAGTAGAAAGTGTGGAGGATTTTGTATTGCTCCCTTATAGAGTACTTTACTTTGCGATGGTTGCTTTCATTTCTATAGTATTAGATCTTTTTACTCCTGAATTTATTGAATCATTTGTTACGGGAGCTCTAGGGTATGATGAAAATACAATGATTCATTTTCAAGAACGATATGATAATAGGATAGAAGGTTGTTTTTCTGCGGAAGGTATATCAAGGTTCATTAAAAATTAAAGAGAAAGTTGCCCAAAAATCCTCGTTTGGATTTGGATTTGGATTGAAAATAAAAAATCGTATAACAACACGTTGCACTCGGACTCTGTAGTTGATCCGATCTAGTAGACACCTTTATTTGAAATAGAGGTGTTTATGCCAGCATATAAAACAGGTAAGAAAACCAAAAAAAGGCAGGACAGCCAAATCATTTGTGTCTTAATATTTCAAATAGATGCGCTGTCCCGGTTTTCGATATTATTACTATAAAATATTAATGTTGAATTGCTGGAGTTTTAATATTGGCAAGTCAAGCAGGCGTTTTGAATGCATCAGTCCAGCAGGTGTTTGACAAGATAATGCGCAACGGCCTGATCATCACAGCAGCCGATAACTTCATGATCAGGCAGCGCCATTTTAACTTTATGATGAGCCGTTGCCATTACCAGTCCTTTGCCTGCCATTGAGAGCATTTCAAAATCATTCATGCCGTCTCCAAAAGCAATACAGTCTTTTAGCTGATAACCTTTCATTTTAGCAACTGCATCAAGGGCATGGCCTTTTGAAACACCTGCATCCATGATTTCAAGGCAGGAAGGTGAGGAAAAGACTATATTGGCTCTGTCGGAAAATTTAGCTTTAATTTTATCTTCCCATATAACCAGTTTGTTATGGTCTTGATCCTCGCGAGTTAAAAATATTTTAGCAACATTTTCTAGCGGAGGGTTGTCAATATCGAAGAAGCTGTAAGTAAAGTTGTCATGATTGAAATCTGTTTTAGTGTCTTCCTTGTTGACCAGCCAGTCATCATTACGGTAGATATTAATTATAATTTCATCATCATTTTTAACCATTTCAATTATGCCGGCAATGATTTTCTGAGGCAGATGCTGCTGAAAAATAATGTCGTTTTGGCTGTTATGAACATAGGCACCATTTGAGGTGAAATATGATGGCGGCCTGTTGCAAAAATAAACTCTTTGCCTTGTTCGTGCAGTTGAGTTAATACTTTTTTGGTGAAAGGGGGTATTTTGTGATCTGATGTCAGTAATGTGCCATCTAAGTCGGATGCTGCAATCTTGTACATATAAATCTCCTCTAAAGGGAAGAAATGAGAGGTTCAGCATAGCATAATTTATCTGCTTACTCTTAGGCTGTTTTTAACAATTGGCGGCGAAAATTAGCTTCAAGCGCTTCGAGCTCATTAATTATTTTCATGTTAGAATAACTACCTATATTTTTCTGTTACTGCCTCCAGCCTTAACAGTTTGTTTATTTATCATATATCTGAGACTCCAAATGCCATTTTCCAACCTTGGATTAAGCGATCCGATTGTAAAAGCTGTAGCCGAACAAGGCTACGAGACCCCTACGCCGATTCAAGAAAAGGCGATTCCGGTTATATTGGCGGGTAAAGACCTTATCGCGGCTGCACAGACGGGCACAGGCAAAACGGCGAGTTTTGTACTGCCGATATTACAAAATCTTATTGATGCGCCAGCCGTGCGCGCAAAGCGTATTCGCGCACTTATTCTTACGCCGACCCGGGAACTGGCGGTACAGGTTGAGGCTAATATTGCACAGTATGGTAAACATCTAAATCTTACCTCGATGGCTATGTATGGCGGTGTTGATTCAGAGCCGCAAAAAGAGCGCCTGATAGAAGGTGTTGATATTCTGGTTGCGACCCCGGGCAGGCTGCTGGATATGTATACCCGAAGAGCGATACATTTTGATGAGCTGGAAGTACTGGTGCTGGATGAAGCAGATAGAATGCTTGATATGGGTTTTATAGCAGACATTAATAAAATTGTGGAACGCTTGCCCGAGAAAAGACAGAACTTGCTGTTTTCTGCCACGCTTTCCCAGCAGGTACGTTTTTTAGCCAGAACGGCTATTGATAACGCAGTTGAAATAGCGATTACGCCGGACAGCACTGCAACTCCGCAGATTGAACAATGGCTGATCACTGTCGATAAAGAAGCTAAATCTGCACTGCTGAGTTTTTTGATTACAGAAAACAGATGGGATCAGGCGCTTATTTTTATTGAGACTAAACGTGGTGCGGCTAAGTTGGTCAGCCAGCTTGAAAAGCGCGGCATTAAAGCTGAGGCCATTCACAGCGGCAGAAGTCAGGCGGTGCGTGGCCAGTTGTTAGAAGATTTTAAATCTGGAGAGCTTAACTTTATGGTGGCGACAGGGATTGCCGCCCGTGGTATTGATATTGACTCCCTTACCCGAGTGGTTAATTACGACCTGCCCGACGAAGCCGATGACTATGTTCACCGAATTGGTCGTACTGGTCGTGCTGGTGAGATTGGTGAAGCTATCTCTTTTGTTTCCAGAGATGATTTTAGAAATCTTTGTGCCATTGAAAATCGTCTGGGTGAGTTTATTACTCGAAAAGAGATTGAAGGCTTTCAGCCAAAATTAGAAGTGCCCGCTTCTGATGCAAGTCACGCGCCTAAAAAAGGTAAATCATCAAACCGTCGTAACACACGAAGAAAGCCTGCTAAAAGTCGCTCTTAACGAATTTTAGTATATAAAAGGTGAGCTTAATGCTCACCTTTTGTCTTTAAGGAGAGTCGAAACGTTAGCTTATATGCTATGACGTTCCTGCAGTTTAGCTGCGCTATCTGACAAAAGATAAGGATAAGGAAAGTAAGACAGCTAAATTTATTTCCACAATCGCGGGATGCTCCATCGTCTCCTTACCGCAAAATGACAATTCACTTTTTTGCATTAAAAAGCCATCCGCTAATACAGATATAGTTGTTTAAATTGGAATTTTTTACGATTCTGTGCAACATTATTAAATATACAGTAAGTTAAAACTGCTGGATTCAACACTAAGCCTATTGAAAGCAGAAAAAATATATGGACTCCTATTCTGTAATTGAAAATGAGTAACTAAAAACTCTGAACTCTTAACGGGAAAACTATGACTATTCAAAGTAATAAATCGAAACTATTGCTCGCTCTGGCTGCAGCAAGCTTTGCTTTCCCTGCATTTGCGGATGGAATCGTAGGTGCAGGCCATTACGCCCCGGCAATTGCCAATATCCGAGATCTTACGGTGCCTGACCAAGCCGGTTTTATATACGAACAGTACAACTTTTACTACACAAGTGACACACTTGTCACAAGCTCAGGTAAAGATATCAATGCTGATCTCAGCTCTGCCGGTATAGCACCATTGATTTTGTGGGTGACCGATTGGGAAGTATTGGGGGCGCGTTACAGTTTTTACTTCAACCCAGTTTTATTGTCTAACGACTTTGACGGTGAAGAGGACCAAGGCCTGGGTGATCTCTACATTCAACCGCTTTGGCTTAGCTGGCTGAATATGAATCACGACGTTACTCTAGGTGTCGGCGTGTACGCACCAGTGGGTGATGATGATGTTACGTTGGATATGTGGACGACTCAGTTCCAACTTGCAGGGTATTACTACATGATGGAGCAGGCGACAGCGTTAATGCTTGCCGCCACCTATGAATTTCACGGCGAAGTTGACGAAACTGGTGTAACTCCGGGTGACCACCTCACCATCGAGTATGGCTGGAGCCAATACCTCACTCAGCAATTTGAAGTCGGTATCCGAGGTTACAGTCAGTGGCAAATGGAAAGTGATGACCTACCGTCCTCTCTCAATAACTTGAACCAACTGTTAGGCACGGATATTGGTAATAAATCAGAAGTGCACGGAGTGGGCATACAGGCAGCGTATTGGCTTAATAGTCAATGGAACCTCGCATTTAACTACAGCAAAGAATACAAAGCAGAGTCTCGATTTGAAGGCGAAATGTACTCGCTTAACTTAACTTATATGATGAACTAAGCATACTAATGTAAGCCTGTGTACGCGAATACGTTAATCTCCAGCCGGGTGATTGGCACGTTTTAGTATGAGTAAAAAAGCAGAAGTCGCAAGCCTTTTTGACTTTGCCGATAACGCAAATAATAGACTGATAAACTAAGCATCCAGTTCAAGACTTTAAAGCTACCCCTATTGTTTATAGAAACCTAAATAATAATTTCCATGCCGGTTAAAGTTAAAGTTGTGATTCGACAGGTAACCACTGCAGGAAACCGTTTTTAAAGCGATCCCACCAGCTGCTGTAGGGGTCATCGTTAAAGATTGTGATTTCGTCCCCGTCCGTTTTAGTCCAGATAATTTCACCATCTTCTAGTGATAATTTAAAGGCTCCATCTTTAACAACACTGTCAAAATCCTTAACAATAAAAGCACCTAATTTTTCTGATTCTGCAATCACACCTATTTCTGTATTTTCACTACGCGAACGCGGATCAAGATTCATTGAACCAATAAAAGTTACTTTACGGTCAATTACAAAATATTTAGCATGTAAAGTTACTTTGGAAGCAGTTGATGCTGCCGCTTTATCAGTATATTTACTTAATACATCTATACGAGTACTGTCGATCTCATATAATTCTACACCAAGCGCTAATAACGCTTCACGATACTTCGAATAACCAGAGTGTACTATGGTGACGTCATTGGATTTCATCGAATTGGTTAAAATTCTAACTTTTACGCCTTTTTTTACCATATCTGCAAATAGTGCAACACCTTCATCCCCTGGTACAAAGTAAGGTGAAACGAGTACGAGTTCCTCTTTTGCATCATTCACGTAAGGTCGTAATTTTGGAACTAGGTGGTATTCTGTTTTTTCACGTGAAGAGACAACTTTTAATGGATCATCATATAAAACCACAGCGTTACCTGTGTATTGGTTAACTTTTCCTTTTGCTACCAGGCTTAACAAATCGTTTTCACGAAGTGCTTGTGCAAACTGAGAATTATAGTTTTCTTCTAAAAAGGATTGTAAAGTTTGACTGACTTCAAGTAAGTCATCTTTTGTCGGTTGGTAATCATTTAATAAATTAATGCCGTAGCTGATTTCACTGTTCCAATATAAGTCAAAGGAGGTTTGAACCTCTTGAACAATGTCGCCTGTAAAAGCGATATCTAAATCTCCAAAAGTTACATCTGAGTGCGCGCCATAGTATTGGTCTCCGACATTACGGCCACCCAAAATGGATATGCTGCTGTCTACAGTGAATGTTTTATTATGCATTCGACGTGTTACTGAACCAAAGCCTGTAATTAATTGACGAGTACGACGTTTATCACGTAAAAACGGGTTGAAAATGCGCACTGTAAAATTAGGATGGGCATTAATTTTTGCAATATTAATATCTTCGCCTGCTAAATCCATATCGTCTACAAGTAAGCGTATGCGAACGCCTCTCTCTGCCGCTTCCCACAGTGCAGCCGTTAATAGACCTCCACTTAAATCAGAATGATATTGATAATACTGCAGATCTACACTTTTTTGCGCCGCTTTAATAAGAGAAACTCGGGCAACAAAAGCATCGACCCCATCTTCTAATAGTGTCATTAATGCTTCATCATCATTTAAGCCAAGTTGCGCACGTTTCTCATCAAGCTCCATAGTTAATTCACTTTCTTGAGATTTACTCATCGCGTAACTTTTACTGCTGGTATTCTCCGGCAGGCTAGCGCAGGAAAATAAAAAGGAGACGAAGAACAGGAGGGTTATATTTTTAAGCACAATTACATCCTTATAAGCTGTTGATAATGTATATTTAAGTTATGAATAATGATAAAAGCAAGATTTACAGGCGCTATTTTCTGTAATTGCATTATCAACAATGTTGGATTTGCCTGTATCGTAGAGACAACAGCAAAAGAGCATAAAATGAATTCATAAAGCACCCATTAAGGCATGAATAAATAAAGTTGAAATGCCCGTAAAAAGCCATTGTTTGATACTTTTACGGGCAACGGATTAACGATTTTCCAAACGGTTATAATCGAACAATCCATAAGTGGTCGGATTTTGTTGCTGATGAGTTTGATGTAATAAATCGCTGACTTGCCAAAAGTCAGGATTAGTACGGCGTATTGCATAGTTATCTAACAACTGATTATAACTTGCTGCATTATTAACTTGTTGTAACTGTTGAACAAAATCTTTTTGCTGTTGTTTATTTAGTTTGAAAATTATCTCAGGATAACTGACAATCAACCCTTTAAACAGTTCTGCAGTGTCTAAGTGTGGTAAGCGAGTTTTCTTCTCTTTCAGCAACGTTGAAACATTACTACGCTCGTTATGGCGGAGCAGGGTATATAGTTGAGGTATGCCTTCTTTATCTTCAACAATAATGAAGCTTGATTGTGCTAATTGCTGCACGGCCGCATTCGCTAATTTATTTAACCCCGTTAATGGCCCGCTAGTTACATCTAATTGATATTGCTCTGCTACTTTATAACGTGTTTTTAATTTATTAAATAACTCCTGTTTAGGGTTAGAAGTATTATATGTTACGCTGTTTTTTTGTTCGAAAAAGAAGCTGGTATCGTCAATAAATTCCTTTAAATCTTTTGTTGAGTCTAGATACCATGACTCAATTTCAGCCTGACGTTGTTCTTTAGGTAATAAGGTGATAAATGCCATTTCACTTTCAATACGCAAAAGGTCCATATACAAGCGAGTAACTAGTTGATGGCGAATCGATCCATATACATCATAGCCTGCAACTAATAGATAGTGGATCCGCTCTAACACTGGATAGTCGATGATCCAGGCTGTTTTTGGTGTTTGCCCCTGTAAACCACGTACCACTACTGCACTGTCGAAGTGTCTGAAAATAGTTAGACTAGCATTATCATTATTTTCCCATAAACTATCCAAACCTAAATATTTATCAGGATCTTTTATCTGTTTTAAAATGTCTTTCTGGGCGCCGATATAAGCTTTTTCACGTTTGGCGAATTTTCTCCATGACCTTAGCGCACGGTGTTTAGCGCTATAATCCGATGGTAATTCTAAGTTATCCGCTTGTTCATAGAAAAATTTATCGAAACCTTTACTTTTAATGTTATCGGGATCGGTAAACAACACCCAGAATTTATCTTGAATAACATTAAGTGCAGTTTGACCACGACAAACGGGACCTTTAATAAAGCCCATAATAGAGAACTCTGCTTCATCAAGCATAAACTGATAACGGGCGTCAGCTGGTATTGCAGCAAACACTTTAAAAGGATTACTGCCATTATCATAATTTGGTAAAGATTCGACCGCGAAAGGTGCTTGATACAATAAGTTATTCCAACGAGCCAAACGTTGTTGATTTAATGCATAAGGCATGTGCGTTTTCGTTAATATCGTTGACGTATCCTGACGTAAACGATAATAAACCCTGTCTCTTATA